>JAFGSN010000148.1 GCA_016934575.1 Vicinamibacteria bacterium | reverse complement strand
GTACTCGCGCAGATGGTCGAACTCACGTCCTTGTCCAATGCGCGCCGAAAGGCGGCTGCCGAAACCGCGCAGCGCGTAGCTGTTGAGGCGCGCGTTCAGGCGCGACACGGCCCGCAAGTCGGGATATACCGACAGTTCGCCAGGCTTTCCCGCGCTGGCGACGCGTTCGATCAGGCCCCAGCGTGATAGCGCCACCGCCAGCGGCGGCAAGTCGGCGCGGCCACGCTTGATCCCGCGCACGTGAAATTCGATAGGGGCGCGTGCGCCCGGTAGATAGCGAAGTCGGCAGACGGACGCACGTTCGGCGACCAGATCCGGCCAGGTTTGCCGCGCGACGACGAAAAGCTCCCGGCGCGTGTCGAACTGCACGGTCCAGCTCAGGTGCTCCGCGACCCCCAGAGAAAGCACGTGACGCTCCGGACGGCCGACCGAGAGCGCGACGCCTCGTAGCAACGACGCCTCGCCCACCGCGAACGCGCCGAGCAGGATCAATCCGGCCACGACGATCCACACAACGCCGGGCAGGAACGGCGCCAACAAAGACGCGACGGCGCCGAGCGCGAGCAGCCTGACGAGCAAGGAGCCGGGACGCATCGTAGAGGAACTCCCGCGCTAACGCGGAACCTCCACGGATTCGCACAGCCGGCGAATGAAGTCGCCCAGTACGACACCCTCCATTTCGGCCTCGGGCGACAGCATGACGCGATGCGTCAGCACCGGCTCCGCCAGCAACTTGACGTCGTCCGGCGTGACGAAGTCCCGCCCGGCGAGCGCGGCGCGGGCGCGCGCGCTCTCTACAAGCGCCAGAGAGGCGCGCGGGCTGGCGCCGATCTGAACAGCCTCGTGGCGGCGCGTGGCGGCGACGATCTCCAAGATATAGCGCTGGATGCCGGCCTCCACGCGCACGCCGCCCGCGACCGCTTGCCGTGACTCCGCAAGCTCGTCGCGTGTCATAACCTGCTTCAAGGAGGCGACGACCTCGTCATGCAGCCGGTGGCCGGCGGCGTACGCCTCGATGACGCGCGCCTCGTCCTCCCGCGCGGGATAATCGATCGCGATCTTCATCAGAAAGCGATCACGCTGCGCTTCGGGCAGCGGGTAGGTGCCCTCGAACTCGACCGGATTCTGCGTGGCGATGACCGAGAAAGTCGGCGAGATGCGGTAGCGAACGCCGTCGACCGTGGCTGCGCCCTCCTGCATGCACTCGAGCAGCGCGGCCTGCGTGCGCGGGGGTGTGCGGTTGATCTCGTCCGCCAACAACAGGTCGGCGAAAATCGGTCCGGGGCGGAACTCGAATTGCTGCGTCTTCTGATTAAAGATGTTGGCGCCGAGCAGATCCGCCGCCATCAGGTCTGGCGTGAACTGCACGCGCTTGAAGCGGCATCCCATCAGACGCGAGATCGCGAGCGCCAGAAGCGTCTTGGCGGTGCCCGGAACGCCTTCGAGCAGGGCGTGGCCGCCGGCCAGAAAACACGTCAGGACGTGGTCCTTGACTCGATCCTGGCCGAGGATAACCGTATCGAGATTCCTGCGCAACGACTGCCACTTGTCAGCGATTTCGGCGAGTGCGAGCATGCTCTTCAAGCCTCCTGAATGCCGAGTTGATGCGTGCCAGGCCGCGCATGAATTCGTCGGCTCCGATTTCCTTATCTCCCGCCGCCAGCGTCGTAGCGTCGCCGCCAAACGCGCGCACGCGCGCTGTCAACGCACGTTCCCGCAAACCGGTGCGCCCGGCAACGGCGCGCTCGAAGCAGCGGGCATAGCGTTCGAGCGCCTCGCGACGAGACAGCACGCGGTCATAGAGCTGCGCCATCGAGTCGACCAGATCGATGGCCTCGGAGCGCCGCGGCGGCGGGATATCCTCGCTGGCGCCGATCGGAGTGCGATATCGCCACAGCGTCGCCGCGAACATCAGCCCGAAAAGCACGAGTGACGGGCCGCAACCCCAGCGCAGCAGCATCACAAGCAGCCCTTCGCGATGCTCCACGCCGTGTGTGTTTTCGTCGAAGTAAACGTCGCGCCCTTCCCCCGCCAGCGACGCCAGCAGGGCAAGGTGGTCGGCGTCGGCGAGCGCGTGGTTCTCGATCACCTCCGGCATGCTGAGCAGAATCACCTCGCCCGCTCCCATCGACTGCCGCCACAGGAATGCCCGCGAACCAATGGTGAAGAGCGCATAGCCCGCCGCGGCGGGCGCGCTTTCGAAGACGCGCCGCACGGGCGGCTTCACCAGCGCGACTCCTGGCCAGATGGGAAAAACCTTTTCGACAACGGCGTCGGTCGGCGGCGTGTGCATCACGATACCATCATGCTCCCGAGCCATGGCGACGACCAGGCGGCCGCCGCGTCGAACCCAGCCTTCGTCGTCGGTGGAGAGCAGGGAGTGGACCGCGCGATGTGGCTTCGTGCATTTTGGACTTTCCGTTTCGACGACGACCTCTTCCGGACGCCGCCGCGAAAGCATGGGGCGGACACGGAAGACCACCGCGTCGAACGCCGGTTCCTGCCAGCCGAGCGGCTGAGACAGGATACGGACCGCGGCGGGATGTCTGACGGTCGCCTTCAAGTATCGATAAGCCAGAGCGCAACCTTCTGGCGCCAGGCTGTGGGCCGAGCCGGCGGGAAACGTCTGCTTGTCGCGCGGACGTTCTTGTCCCAACCAGACGATCGCCATAATGAAGCAGATCATGCCGCTGCCGGCGACGAACGCGGATCGCCAGCGACTCATGGGTTGGCTCCCGCCGCGCGTGTCGCGCGCAATACGGCGCGCACCTGTCGAGCACAGGCCGACAGGGTCTGCGGACTGGAGTCCTCATGGCCGTACCATTCGCGGTCGAACAAGCGGGTGAGGTCGATAAACGTGGCGCGCCAGGCCAGCCCGGGCGCCAGGGCTGACACGTACTCCCAGTTCGTGCGCCCTTTGGCGTAATGCAGCCGTCCCGTGCGGAAAAGCGTGACGAGGGCGGCATGGTACCAGGCCCGGATGGCCTCGCGACGGCGACCGGCCGCTGCCAGCGACTCCGCGTATCTCTCCCATTCGTCGGCCTCACGCGAAAGGGGATCGTCGTCTGTGCGTGATCTCGGCGCCGTCGCCTCCGCAGGCAGTTCCGTTGCCTTGCGATATGGAGCGCGCAAGGTGAGGATAACAAGCACCAACACAGCCAGCGCCACGACGCCGATCGCGATGACCATGGTTGTCGTCTGATTCCCCGCTCCTTCGTGCGGAACCGGTTTGCTCGGCCAGAAACGGCGCAGCCAGTCCCAGATCCGCCGTAATGCCGTCGAAAGCCCGTCGGCCATGTCTTGAAGAAGTTTCTCGAATCTCGCCCGGAGGCCGGGGCTCGGTCGGGGGATTCTAGGATCAACGACACAGCCCTCGGTCAGTTCGTCCTTCGGTTTTACGTTCTCCAGGATGTCCCGCCGCGCCGGCGCGGATTGTTGCGAAAGCATGTGGTCGCGAAGATCCGCGACGAGCCGTGCGATTCGGCCGGCCAGCCTGGCCATGTTAGCGTCCGTTACGTTCCGGACCTCTTCGAGCAGCCCCGCATCGGGCGAGAGCGGTCCGTGTTCCCAGACGATGCGGAGCTTGCCGAGCTCGCTGGCCCGTTCTCTAGCCAGCGTGAGATCGTTCAAGCGCAATGCGTGGCCGATGGCCTCGAGGCGCTCCGCGTATTCGACGAGCGTCAGGGGCGCCGCCTCACGACTCATGGCTCCTTCTGACGGCAGGCGCAACTCGGTCGGAGCAGGTTCCTGCGCACCGCCGAGCGCCGCCCGCATCGCGAAGGCCAAGGCGCCTAGGAGGCACGCTTTCGTCCTCATGGCAATGAGCCTCGGATGCGGTCGAACCACGCGCGTAGATCGTCTCCACTGGTCCGTGCCCGCATCTTATGTACGAAGACGCTCAGGGCCGCCAACCAGAAAGGCTCGACAGCCAGCGCGCCGCCGACGGCCAGCGCCAGCGAATAACGAAGATTGTGAGGACTGAGCAGAACGCTCCAGCGGGCGACATCCACTCCCGGAAGGCTGCCGGCGAGCCAGACGCCGATGCGAGATGCAAACAAGAGATTGACCACAGCCAAGAGCCAGGCGCATACGCAGACGAAGAATATCGCGCTCACCGTTATCGTTCCGCGGAGAGCACTTAGAATTTCCCGCCAGGGAGCAAGCAGCGACGGGCGCGTGCAGAGCGGCGCCGTTACGGCCGCCAGACCGGCCAGCACGACGGCCGCCGGCAAGGCGACCACCGTGACGATCGAGGCGTAGCACGCCACTTCGACTGTCAACGCGGCATAGAAATAAACCGCGAGGCTCGCGGCAGGAACGCGAAACACGGCTGCTGCCGGATGTCGCTCCGAGCGAAGATCGAGATACACCGCGCGCACGAAGACGGCGCGGCCCCATAGAGAGACGAACAGGAGCAAGGTGATCCAGGTCGACAGGTAGGCGAGATACGAGCCGTAGCATCCCGCTGCCGATCCGAGATCCGCCACGCGAACGTAAGCATCAGCCTGAACCAGGCGCAGTGGAACGGCCGTCAGCCACAACACGCCCAGCCATGGCGCGCTGACGCGCGGTACGATTGCGATCGCATCGTCGAGCACCTCGGAGAGCGGAGGGCGCTTCATGATCACAATCAACCCGCGAGCAGAACGCCCGCCCATACGAGCATGCGAGCGTGGAGCCAGGCCAGGGTGAGAATGGCGATGGCCAGCAGCAACCAACCTCCGACGGCCAGCCCCCGCCGCGCCGCGCGGCGCTGCTTCACGAGACAGCTCGCGCAGTAGTGAATCCCCTCCCACGTGGCGGCGCACTCCTGGCACAGCGCTTTGCGGCACGTCATGCACAGCGCGTGTGCGGGTCGCTCGGCGTGGTGAGCACAGCGGCGGTCCATGGTTCTCGGCGCGTTCGAGCGCTCAGAATCTAACATCGAATGCCCCGATTCCGGAAGCGTCCTATTTCGTTCTACTGGATGGACCGACTCAGGATCGCGCTGCTGTCCTGCGGCCGGCTGAACGAATATACGATAGCTGTACTCCTAGGGAATCGAGGTGAAATGGTTACGGACGTCGCCTATGCCGGCAAGTCGTCCTGTCCGATACGCCACTGAAGAAAGCGTATCCATCGATTCACATTGACCGCGGCTCCCAAGAAATAGCTCGCCAAGCGCCCCAACGTCTCACCTGCTCGATGAACAGACGGATCGTTTCGCGCATGCACTCCAAGCGGCTCATCTTGGATACGCATCCCAATACGTGCGTCGAGTCCAGTCTTTGCCAAGATCCTTCCATACCAATCCGGCTTCGCGCAACGTACCCAAGATGGCGTCGAATCCAATGCGCTCAGCGCCTCCCGCCAGAAGGCGTTCCCGAAAGTTCACCAGGCTGGTGGAATCTGGTGGAATGGAATCCTTCGTCGTTGGGAGCGCACATGTTGGGACGAAACCCGCATGCCCGGTTGTGCTGTTGCTCGTCAATAGCGGAGGCATGTATCGAGCAAGACCACCGATGGAGATGCCTGGGCAAGCAGCAGAAAAGGATTCATGAACAAGGAAGCTGCTGGCATCCGTCGCGAGGTCTTCAAGGCCTATGCGACCGCAGCGACCGAGGCCCCGATCGTGCATCGGCGGGGCGATCAGCGAGGAAGAGTACGTCGCCGGGTTGCAGGATGCGGGCCTGGTCGGCGTCGAGGTGCGCGACCGGCCGATCTACGACGCCGAGCGGCTCGAGAGCATTGCGCTCTCGGAACTCGAAGCAGTCTGTAGCTGCGCGCGAGGGAAAGCCATGCCGCCTCCGATCACGCGCTCCCTCGCGGGCAAGGTCTGGAGCATCAAGGTCTATGCGCGCCAGCCGTCATAGGGGTCAATAGTCATCGGATTCATCCACTCGACGAATCTGGCGCTTGCCTCTCGCCGTTCTTGGCGGGCTGCGTTAACATGCAGTCCGACTGGAGAGTGATAAGTGCAATTGAGAACGCTGTTAGCGCTTCTGGCATGGAGCGCCCCGCTTACCGGCGTCGCTGCGCCATCCGGATCAGGGCTGCCGCGCGAGACCGTTGAACCTGACAGGCCCTCTTTACCAGCGCTCGAGTTCTTGAACTGGGCTCCGACGCCGCCGATGGGATGGAATAGCTGGGATTCGTTCGGTACCACCATTACGGAAGCACAGGTGAAGCAGCAGGCCGATTTCATGGCCGAGCACCTGCTGTCCCACGGCTGGCGGCTTCTGACTATCGACATCCAGTGGTACGAGCCAAGCGCCGCCGGACATTCCTACCGCGCCGAGGCGCCTCTGACGATGGACGAGTGGGGTCGACTCCTGCCTGCGCCCAATCGCTTTCCGTCCGCTGCCGACGGCGCTGGATTCGGACCGTTGGCCGCGTACGTACACGGAAAGGGACTGCTGTTCGGCATTCATCTGATGCGCGGGATTCCGCGGCTGGCGGTGGCGCAAAACCTGCCTATCAAGGGAACCTCGCGGCACGCCGCCGATGTCGCGAACCGAGCCGACGTGTGTCCCTGGAATCCCGACATGTACGGCGTGGATATGATCAAGCCGGGCGCGCAAGCTTACTATGACTCCGTCTTTGAGCTGATCGCGTCGTGGGGCGCGGATTTCGTTAAAGTGGACGATGTCAGCCGGCCGTATCATGACCGCGAGCGCGAGATCGAAGCGATTCGGCGGGCGATCGACCGCACAGGTCGGCCGATCGTCTTGAGTCTGTCTCCGGGCGAAACCGCGATCGCGGCCGCTGAGCACGTGAAAGTCCACGCCAACATGTGGCGGATTAGCGACGACTTCTGGGACACGTGGCCGGCCCTTCTCGAGCAGTTCGATCGCCTGTCGCGCTGGAACCCGCACTGCGGGCGCGGGCACTGGCCCGACGCGGACATGCTGCCGCTCGGCACGCTCGAGCTGGGGCGACGACGGACGCGCTTCACGCTGGATGAGCAGCGCACGCTGATGACCCTCTGGGCGATCGCGCGCTCGCCGCTGATACACGGCGGCGACATGACGAAAACAGACGCCGCCACGCTCGCACTGCTGACCAACGACGAGGTCATCGCCGTCAATCAGCGCAGCGAGGACAACCGGACGCTATTCGATCGTGACGGCCTCGTGGCCTGGACCGCGAGCGTGCCCGGTTCTCGCGACCGCTATCTTGCCCTTTTCAACACGCGCGACCGCTACCCGCTCGACCTCGGCACGCCGGCTTTCGTCAGTCCGCTGGTCACGCGCGCAAGCGCAGACCACGGCGTCGAAGTCGACGTGAATCTGAGCGGGGGAAGCCGTCTTGTGCTGATGGCTGACGGCGGCGACGACGGCACCGGCTGGGATCATGCGCTCTGGGTTGAGCCGCGCCTTGTGATGGAAAACGGCGACGAGCAGAGGCTCACAGACGTGCGATGGACGCAAGCGATCGCCGGGTGGGGTGAGGTCTCGACCGAAATGGCGGCCGCCAGTGGACCGATGACCGTGCTCGGGCATCCGATCTCATACGGGATCTCGGCCCATGCGCGTTCACTGATCGAGTACGCTCTTCCGCTTGGCGCAGCTCGCTTCCGAGCGTTCGCCGCAATAGACGATGGCGCGCTGACTCAGCCT
>JAFGSN010000023.1 GCA_016934575.1 Vicinamibacteria bacterium | reverse complement strand
GCCTGTACGCCGCGATAGGCCTCAAGCGGTACAATACGAGTGGCATCGATCATGTCGAAGGAACCGGAGAATAGTCTCGAACAGCGGAGCGCCGAGCGCCGGGCGCGCGCTATCGTCCATCGCGCATCCTCGCACGCCGACGCGGACGACTGGGACCTTGAGTTCTGGCAGCAGCAGACGCCGGAAGAGCGCCTCTCTGCTCTTGTCGTCCTGCGTCGGGACGCGGAGATCATCGCGGCCGGTCGCTTGCGTTCCAAGGTCGAGGAGCCCTAGGGAGTGGATACGGTCCGGGACTTCGAGGACATCATATATCTGCTCCGGAAGCACGGTGTACGGTACCTCATCGTGGGCGGGATGGCCTTCATCTACCATGCCAAGCCGCGCTTCACCAAGGACATGGATCTGTGGGTTTCGCCCGAGCGCGATAACGTCGCGCGGGCCAACCGCGCGCTCGCCGAGTTCGGCAGCCCGGCCCTGCTCGATCCGGACGATGCCGACGAGATTCTCCAGATTGGTGTCGCGCCCAATCGGATCGATATCCTACGCGATGCGATCGGCGTGGGATTCGAGGATGCTTGGACTCGCCGGATCGAGTCCTTGTACGGGGAAGCGACGGCCTGCTGGATCGGTCTCGTCGACCTGCTGTCCATCAAGGATCGGATTGACTCGCCTCGTCACCAGGAGGATGCCCGCGTCCTGCGTCTCGTTCGCGATCGACGCGATCGACGCGCGTAGTCGGCCGAGCGAGGCGTTGCGCGGAAGATGCGGCAAGAACGGCCGCGCAACTTCGCGCATTCCGCCGCAGTGTCGCCTGATTTAGTTTAGTCACACCCACAGATTCAGCGCAGGAGCTGGATATTCATGACGTGTGCAATCTGAGCATCTGGAGGTAGTCGGCCATGTGACGCGTGATGAGCAGATTTCTGCGCGCGTACTCGCGCGCGCGCGCGCCGATGCCGTGACGCAGCTCCTCGTCCGCGAGCAGCCGGCGTAGCGCAAAGGCGCAGCCGTCGATCGTGTGCACGAGAAAGCCGTTCACGCCGTTCTGGATTTGTTCGACGATTCCGCCGGTCGCGCCGCCGACGACCGGCTTGCCTTTCCACATCGCCTCGGCCACGGTCAAGCCGAAGCCTTCGCGCGTCGATTTCTGGATGACGATCGTCGCCGCTCGCTGGAGCGCGTTGATGTCGAGATGAGCGTCCGGAGGCAAGTGGAGGATGTGGATGTCGGGATCTCCGGCGGCCTCCTCGCGGACGTGCGTCAAGACCGCCGCTCCCTCGGGATCGTCAGAAGCGCCGCCGCCGGCCAGTACAAGAACACAGTCGCGCACCTTGCGCACCAGACGAAAAGCGTGGATTACGCCCACAGGATCCTTGAAGGGATCGAACCGTGAAACCTGGAGCAAGATCGGCCGATCGAGAGGCACGCCGAGCGCGGTCACGCGCCGCGCGATCTCGCCCTGTTCCATCTCGCGATTCTTGTCCGTGAGAGGGTCGATGCTCGGGTGAACGAGATAGCACGGGATCGGCAGCCGTCTGGCGAAAGGAGCGATATGAAACACCGCGCCGTCGTACCGGCGTATAAAGGGCTCGAGGAAGGCCCATGTGCCGCGTTGCGGGCGGGAGAGATCGATATGGCAGCGCCAGATCCACTTGTCGTTCGCATGGCGCGCTTCGACGAGCGCCGCGGGCTGCGGATCGTGAATCATGACGAGATCCGATTCGAGATCGAGGTCGCGCGCCGCCCGCCGAGCGGTCTCGATGACGATTTCCTTCATGGCGGGCGTGAACGGCAGATCCGCGCCTTGTAGAGTGTTGTGGATGCGTTTGGTCGCTACGTAGAACTCGGGAGTTCCGGAGATGACCTCCCAGCGGGTTCGTATGCCCAGCTCGTCGAGCAGCGGAAGCATGCCGTTGAGTATCTCGGCCACGCCTCCGCCGGCGCGCGTCGAATTCACGTGCAGGAAGGCGCGTCCCGCGAGATCGCGCGCGAGCAGCCGAACGAGGCGGAGCGTGCCGGCCGGGACGACGTCTTCGTAGTCGTCGAGGCTGCGCTTCGCGCTCATGCGCCGTCACCGCGATAAACATGCATGTCGATGAGATCGACGAGGCGTCTCCGCAGGCCGGACAGGCTGATGACGAACGCATCTTCCTCGTAGATGCGCCGCGCCAGATCGGCGAAGCCCAGGCTTTCTTCGACCCAGGCGGCGAAGTCTCCGTGCGGATGGCCCAGGCGACCGATGGCCTCGACGGCATGGTAGTAGAGCGAGCTGTCGTCCACTTCCATAAGCGCCGACCGGAGCGATGCGAGATCGTGCGCCTCGAGATCCAGCGGCACGGCCGCAAGATGCCCGCGACAGAAGTAGAAGGAGGATTCCATGAGGACGCGCGGATCGTAGCGCAGCTCGGCCAGATGGTCGTCGAGGACGTCGAGGAGATAGGAGCGGAAGGCCTCGGTGTCCGCGAAATCGAAGGGCGAGCGCAACGCAAGCTTTTCCGCTAGTGCGAGGTCGCCGATCTCGCTTGCCACCCAGTTCGAGAAGTCGTCGGAATATCCGGCGCTCACCACCTGCTGCCGCAGCAAACAACGCACGGTATGGTGATAGATCGACTCGGACGGCACGACCTCGAGCCGCTCGAGGAGCTGTCTCTCGCTGTCGGCGCGAAATCCCAGGCTCTCGCGGATCTCGGAGCAGCCCCAGAACACGAAAGGCTGTGAGCCGGTTTGGTCGGAGGAGTCAGTGTTCATTCTCGTCTCTTGTCGGTTCGATGCGTTCGGCGAACGCAGTCACTGTCGTTCTAGTCAGAATAGCATCAAAATCGCCGAAAAGCGCAGCGATGCGGTAGATGCCGTCGTCATTCGGTTCGGCGTCGTGTCAGTGGACATCTGGATCGCTTCAGGACATGACCGGGCTGGAAGATCGAGGACGCGGATCTCGGACACGATATGGCTCAAACCCCTTATACGGTCTTTGATTTCGACTAGTGACGCACTATCCTACTCGCGTGACGCTGGCGAGGCTTGTTCACGGGAGGCGACTCGATGAAAAGGATTCGTACGTTCCGCGCGGCGTTCATCATCGCTGGATCGTTCCTGTGTTCTTCCGCTGTTTGCAGCGACAACACGACCGTCACGATTCTTCATATCAATGACCTCCATGGATGGCTGGTTTCTCCGCCGGCCGAATCCGGCACGCTTGAGGCCGGCGGCATGGCCCGTCTCGCGTCAGAGGTGAAAAAAGAGCGCACTCCCAACACCCTGTTCGTCGCTGCCGGCGACTTGATGCAGGGAGCGCGCCTGTCGAACTCGTATCTCGGGCGACCCGTGATCGAGGCATTGAATCTCATGGGATTGGATGCCACCGCGATCGGCAACCACGAGTTCGATTTCGGATTGGACGTCTTGCGCCAGCGGATATCCGAGGCCGGATTTCCGTTCCTGGCCGCCAATATCGAAGGTTCGGACATCTGGTCCGCTTCGGCCGTGCGGCGGATCGGCGCGATTCGCGTCGCCTTGTTCGGGCTGACCACGACCGACACCGTGGCCGCCGCGCATCCACGCAACGTCTCGGGCCTGACTTTTCAATCGGCCGAGGAGGTCGCGAAGAAAATAGTCGGCAGTCTGCGGCCTCAGGCCGACGTCATCGTTCTTCTCTCCCATCTCGGATTCGAAGTCGATGAGAAGCTCGCAGCGGCGGTTCCGGGCATCGACGTCATTGTCGGGGGCCACACTCATACGAAGATCGAAAAGCCGGTGCGAGTCGGCGGCACACTCCTGGTTCAGGCATACGAAAAGGGCAAGTGCCTGGGACGGCTTGATCTCAGATTCGAGGGCGCGCGAATCGTGGGCCACGATTATCGTCTCATCTCCATTACGCCCGAGTCCGGATCGGACGCAACAGTGGCGGCCCTTGTCGAGCGCTATTGTCGTGATCTCGATCGGAAGCTTTCGGAGCCTGTGGGAACAGCCGGCGTCGAGCTGATTGGAGAAAGAGAGCGCATGCGCACTGGTGAGACGAATCTGGGCGACCTCGTCGCCGACGTGATGCGGAAGGCGTCGGGAGCGGAGATCGCGATCATGAACAGCGGCGGCATTCGTTCCGGCATTCTCGCTGGCGTCGTGACCGTCGGCGCCGTCTATGACGCGTTGCCCTTCGACACCCATATCATCTCGGTTTCACTGTTCGGCAGAGAGGTGCGCGAGGCGCTCGAGGTCGGCGTCAGCCGCGTGGAGGAGAGCGACGGAGGATTCCCGCAGGTGTCTGGACTGACTTTCACGCTTGATCGATCGGCGCCGGCGGGCCGGCGCGTGCTCGATATCACCGTGGGCGGAGCGCCGCTTGACGAGGATCGCCAGTACGTCGTCGCCACGAATGATTTTCTGGCGGCCGGGGGCGACGACTTCAACATGTTTGTGGGGCGAGCGACCATTTTTGACGACTCGGGCCGATACCTTCGCGACGTCGTGGCGGATCACTGGCGTCAGGCGGGGAGGATCGACCAGGGCGTGGAGGGGCGGATCCTGGAGGCTAAGTGAAACGAACGATGCATGTCTATCTTGACGGCGAGGAAAAGGAGCTTGCAGTCGGCATGACGGTTCGCCATCTCCTGTCGGTTGATGAGCGGAAAATGGCGAGCGATGGCGCGCTGGTCGTCGTGGATGCGCACGGAAACGAGCGCGGACTCGATGGAGCGCTCATCGACGGCGTACGTCTGTTTCGAAAGAAGAACGCTTCGTAGAGACTCGATGGCTGGCGGGTCTCTACTCGTATCGAAAGGCTCGGATTGGGCGAATGTCCGCCCGAAATCCTCTTTGAAGCCTTCATCAAGCGCGACGCGACGGCGATCCGGACGCAGACCGCATGCGGGCCAGCCGGAACCTGGCTTGAGAGCAGGCAAAACGAAACGAAGCGGCGTTCATCTGATCAAGGAGCGTGCCATGGAATACTCCAGAGTGTTTTTGGTATTTG
>JAFGSN010000147.1 GCA_016934575.1 Vicinamibacteria bacterium | reverse complement strand
GCTCTACTCGGTGCTCATCTTCGTCGTCATCCCGCTGGCGGCCGGGTCGATCAGTCGGCACTTCGTGATCCGAAAGAAGGGCGCGGAGTGGTTCCAGACGCGCTTCCTCGCGACCTTCCAGCCGGTGACGATCATCGCGCTGCTGCTAACACTGGTCGCCATCTTCGCGTTCCAGGCCGAGAACATCACAACCCGGGCCTTCCACGTCGTTCTTATCGCAATCCCGATTCTGATCCAGGTCTATTTCAACTCGGGACTGGCCTACGGCCTGATGCGCCTGTTCAAGATCCCGTACGCCGTGGCGGCCCCTGGCGCCCTGATCGGAGCGTCCAACTTCTTCGAGCTCGCCGTCGCCACCGCCATTGCCCTCTACGGAGCCGGCTCCGGGGCTGCCCTGGCCACGGTCGTGGGTGTCCTCGTGGAGGTGCCCGTGATGCTCTCCGTCTCCCGCTTCTGCGTCGCCACAAAGGGCTGGTTCGGCGAGCCGGCACCGATTGCCGCAGAGGCTCAACCCCTGGCCGTGAAGGCCGAGCGCTAGAACAACAGCGAAGGAGGATACCGTGCATAGCCGTGCATTTCGGGCAGGTTCGTCACCCCGGCGAAAGCCGGGGGCCAGGAAGAACCGCCTCCGATTCCGTCTTGCGCCGGAATGACGGAGGTCCGTCTCCACCCGTGCATTGTTGAAAGGAAGGCCGTCTGTTGCGTGAGCGAACCAAGCTTCTGATCCTGCTGGCCGTCTTCGGCGTGGCCTATTTCCTGCCCATCGAGACGCCGCGCGTTCAAGGGGCGTTCATCGAGGGCCTGTTTCTGCTCAAGGACTACGCCCGCCAGCACGTCCTACTCTGCCTGGTCCCGGCCTTCTTCATCGCCGGCGCCATCGGGCAGTTCGTCAGCCAGGGCGCCGTCATGCGCTACCTGGGCGCCAAGGCGAAGAAGCCCGTCGCATACGGCGTCGCCTCGGTGTCCGGGACGATTCTCGCCGTCTGCTCGTGCACGGTCCTCCCGCTCTTCGCCGGGATCTACAAGCGCGGCGCGGGACTCGGTCCGGCGATTGCCTTTCTCTATTCGGGCCCGGCCATCAACGTCCTCGCGATCATCCTCACCGCCCGCGTGCTCGGAGTCCAGATCGGCCTGGCGCGAGCCGCCGGCGCGGTGGCCTTCGCCTTCGTGGTCGGGCTCGTGATGGCCGCGCTCTTCCGGAAAGAGGAGGCCGCGCGCCAGGTGAATGGCCCCGATCCCTTCGCCTACGCCGGCGAAGAGGGCGGCCGTGCGCCGTGGCAAGACGCGGCCTTCCTGGCCACCATGGTGGGCATCCTCGTCTTCGCGAACTGGGGCGCCCCGAACGAGGCCGTGGGCGTGTTCGCGATGGTCCACCGCATCCACTGGCGCCTGACGCTGGCGCTGCTGGCCGCGCTCTTCTGGATGATGTGGAAATGGTACCGGCGCGAGGAGCTCACTGCATGGGTGGACTCCACCTGGTTGTTCGCGAAGCAGATCACGCCGCTCCTCTTCGGTGGCATCCTCGTCTCGGGGTGGCTCATGGGACGTCCCGGCCTTGACAGCGGTCTCATTCCCTCGTCTTGGGTGGCCACGGCCGTGGGAGGCAATGGCTGGGGGGCGAACATCCTCTCCTCTGTCGCTGGGGCGTTCATGTACTTCGCGACGCTGACAGAGGTGCCCATCCTACAGACCCTGCTGGGTGCCGGGATGGGTCAGGGGCCCGCGCTGACTCTCCTGCTCGCGGGACCGGCGCTATCGCTGCCGAGCGTGCTTGTCATCAACTCATACCTCGGACCGCGTAAGACGATCGCGTACATCAGCCTGGTTGTCGTGATGGCGACAGTGACGGGCTGGTTGTTCGGCCTGATCACCGGATGACCGGCGACAAGAGACAAGAGGAGACAGACCATGAAAAAGCTGCAAGTGCTGGGAAGCGGTTGTCCGAAGTGCAAGAAGCTCGCGGAGACGATGGAGCTGGCCGCGAAAGAGCTGAGCGTGCCCTACGAGATGGAAAAGGTCACGGAGATCGACCAGATCCTGTCCTTCGGCGTCGCCATGACGCCGGCGCTCGTGATCGACGGGCGCGTGGCGCTGTCGGGCCGTGTGCCCTCGCCGGACGAAGCCAAGATACTTCTCGGGTAGACGATCGGAGGATTCACAAAGGAGACATCATCCATGGCTGGAAACAAATGCTGTTCATGCGGCGGCGGTGTTCGTCTGTTGTTCCCATGCTCGGGCGCCGCGGATACCGGCGAGATCAGCGATCGCGTGGCGCGGCGTCTGACGCTCGGCGGCGCCGGACGAATGTCCTGTCTTGCAGGCGTCGGAGGACGCGTGCCCTTCGTGATGGACAAGATGCCGCTCGCGGACGAGATATGGGCCATCGACGGCTGCGTTGAGGATTGCGCCAGGCGGACGCTGGAAGCGGCCGGTTTCGTCGTGGCCAGGCACGTGCGCGTCACGGACTGCGGTCTTGAGAAGGGTAAATCACCAGTGACCGAGGATAGCGTCGCCCAGGTGCTCGGCGTCATTCAGGCGTAAGCAATCATCTCGAAAGGAGAACCATGCCATCCACCAACTCGCGCCTGTTGTCGTCCATGCTCGCTTGCCTGGCGCTCGCGGGATCGGCGTGCTCCGCGGAGCGGCCTGACAAGCCGGGAAACAAGACCTTGGCCTCGTCACAGGCGGCGCCGAGCGGTGCGGCCAAAACAATCATCTACTACTTTCACGGCACGTATCGTTGCCATACCTGCCGCACGATCCAGGCCTATGCCGAAGACGCCGTTAAGGCGGCCTTTGGCCCCGAGCTTGCAAGCGGCGAGATCGTGTGGCGGCCGAAGAACGTCGACGAATCCGAGAACGAGCATTTCATCAAAGATTATCGGCTCTACACGCGTTCCCTCGTCGTCGTCGATGGAGCCGATGCGAAGCGATTCAAGAATCTCGACAAGGTCTGGCGGCTCGTGAGGGACAAGACGGTCTTCGCGAAATACGTCCAGGACGAGGTGCGGGCGTTCCGCAAGTCGTGACGATGACATCATGGTTGCTCGCCACCGCTTCGGCCTTCTGGCTGGGGGTTCTGACGTCCCTCAGCCCCTGTCCCCTCGCCGCCAACATCGCCGCCATCTCGTACGTCGGCCGCGATGTCGGCAGCCGGCGTCGTGTCTTGCTGTCGGGTTTTCTCTACACGCTCGGCCGGATGACGTCCTATGTGATGCTCGCCGTCGTTCTCATCGCGGGTCTGCTCTCGATCCCTCAAGTGGCGCTCTTCCTCCAGAGATACATGAATCAAGTCATGGGTCCGTTGCTGGTTGTCGTGGGTCTTCTGTTGCTCGAAGTCATGCCCATGCCGTCCTTCGGGGGCGGATTATCCGCGCGCCTTTCGGATCGCGTCAGGAAGGCCGGCATGCTCGGAGCGCTGCCGTTCGGGGCGGTCCTCGCGCTCGCCTTCTGTCCCGTCTCGGCCGCCCTGTTCTTCGGCGGTCTCGTTCCGCTCGCCCTCGACAACCGATCATCCATGTGGCTGCCGGCCGTCTACGGCGTCGGCACGGGACTTCCGGTCGTCGTTTTCGCGATTCTGCTGGGTGTCGGAGTCCGATGGATCGGCCAGGCGTTCAATCGCATCGCGGTGATCGAGCGCTGGGCGCGTCGCGTGACCGCCGTCGTCGTCATGGCCATCGGCGCGTACTACACGTGGACATTCATGATAGGCGGAGCATCGACGCTTTAAAAGCGCACCGCCGATTCCTTCGACGAAACGATTCGGTCCGACTCGCATAATAGAATCTTGGCCATCCGGGCGGTGAAGTGCGCATGCGTGGCCAATGAGTCCTGCGGTGTTGTTTCACTGGAACTGAATCACACGGTCATTATTAAGACCGAACAACCCGAAGACGTTCCAGAATCGCCTTTGGGGACGTGAATCCGTAAGTCGGGTGTGCACTCTTCCCGCCGCGCCAGCCGGG
>JAFGSN010000146.1 GCA_016934575.1 Vicinamibacteria bacterium | reverse complement strand
CGGCGCCAGCAAAGGCCGAAGAGAAGGCCCCTGGCGAGGCCGAGGCGGTCGAGTCCGACGAGGGCGAGACGTCCAAATCCGGCGAGGAAGCGGCGCCTGAATCCGATGAGGGGGAAGCGACCGAGCCGTGCGAGGGTGAAGAAGCCGAGCCTGGCGAGGAATAAGAAACCGCCGCAGACCGGGTGAGCGCCCATCGGGCGCTCGCCCGCATGCATGCACGCGCCGAGTGGCCGGCCTGGGTTATGATGAACGGTCGACCACGGAGAGGTACGCAAGTGGTTGAAGCGGCCGGTCTCGAAAACCGGTATGCTCGAAAGGGCATCGTGGGTTCGAATCCCACCCTCTCCGCCAGGATTCCGCGTCCGGGAGATTCCCAATGTCCGGCACGAGAAATCCGGGAGTTGTATGTGGGACAAGTCATTGATCGGTGATCCTGGTGATGGAATCCACTAGGATGAAGCGAAATCCTGGAGAGATGCGAGAGCCAGGCTGAATCGGCGTGATTGGAAATCACGTGTGGGGGAAACTCCACCGGGGGTTCGAATCCCCCTCTCTCCGCCATAGCTGTTCAGAGCTTCGCTTTCTGCTAATCGTCTTGCCTGGTCAGAGAAACCATCTTCACTTTTCCGCGGCCAGTTCGTGAGAGAGTTCAATAGTCCGCTGGTCCGGCATGGGTTGGTTGTTCACAGGGACGGGCGCGTGATCTCTTTTTGGGTTAATCTACAGCAGGGTCGGTCGCACGTGGGTTCCGGTCCCGCGCAACGGAAGACGCCGAATCCCGCCAGGCCTGGAAGGGAGCAACGGTAAGCGAACCTGGCCGTGTGCCGCGGGGCAACCGGAGCTCACGTGGGACCGGCTCTTCGGAATTCTTAATGTCCTATCTCGTGCTCGCGCGCAAGTGGCGTCCCCGGACCTTCGACGAGATCGTCGGTCAGGAGACAGTCGTCCGCACGCTCAAGAATGCGCTCGTTTCCGGCCGTATCGGCCACGCGTTTCTGCTCTCGGGCGCGCGCGGCGTGGGCAAGACGACCACGGCGAGAATCCTGGCAAAGGCGCTCAACTGCTCCCAAGCCGATAAGCCGACTTCAGAGCCTTGCGGGCGTTGTTCGTCCTGCGAGGAGATCGCTACCGGAACGGCCCTGGACGTCCAGGAAATCGACGGCGCGACGCACAACGGCGTCGAGCAAGTGCGCGAGCTGCGCGAGAGCGCGCGGTACAATCCCGCCCGCGATCGTTTCAAGATCTGGATCATCGACGAGGTCCATATGCTCTCGACGGGCGCCTTCAACGCCCTGCTCAAGACGCTCGAAGAGCCGCCTCCGCGCGTGAAGTTCATTTTCGCCACGACCGAGTATCACAAGATTCCCGACACGATTCTTTCGCGTTGCCAGCAGTACGACTTTCGCATGATCCCGGCGCGCGAGCTGGCCGATCATCTGCGTCGTGTCGCGCAAGGCGAGGAAGTCCGCATATCGGACGAGGCCGTCGGCAGGATAGCGCGCGCCGCCGAGGGGTCCGTGCGGGACGCGCTCTCGTTGTTCGATCAGGTGCTGTCCTTCAGCGGCGACACGGTCCGCGACGAGGACATCCAGGCGCTTCTCGGCCTCATCGACCGCGATCTGCTGCTTGCCGCCTCGCGCGCGATCGCCGAGAGCGACAGCGTCGCCCTGCTCGAGCTGGTCGAGCGTCTCTCGGAGTACGGCGCGGACTATCGCAACTTCGCACGCGAGCTTCTGCTCCATTTTCGCGAGATTCTGCTCGGCAAGATGGCGCCGGCGAACAGCGCGCTCCTGGTGGCGATCTTGCCGGATGAGCTGCAAAGTCTGAAATCGCTCGCGGAGTCCTTTTCCGAGGAAGACCTGTTGCGATTTTTTGACGTTCTTGTCAAGGTCGAGGCCGATCTGCGCTGGGCCCAGGATCCGCGCGTGACGCTCGAGATCGCGCTGCTTAAAATGTCGCAGATGCGCCGACTTTTGCCCTTTGCGGAGCTCGTCGCGCGCGTCGAGCGACTGCCAGGCGGAGAGACGGCCGCGCCTGACGGGGCTGAGCGCGTGGCGTCGGCGCCGAAAGAGCAAACCGTGTCGCGACCGCGGACGGCACGTCGCGAGAGCCCGCCGCGTTCTCAATCGGGCGAGCCGGTCGATCCGGCGGTCGCCGAGCCGGCGGGCATACTGGGCGAGATGATGGCGCTGGCCAAGCGGCGGCCTTCTCTGCTTCAGCCTCTCCGGGCGGCTCGAGCGAGCATCGATGGATCGACGTTGACGCTCGCCGTGCAGGAAGACTTCCTGGCGTTCACCGAAACTCATATCGAGGAGTACCGAGATCTGGCGCGGCGCGCCGGCGGCCAGACGCTTGCAGTGAAGGTCGAACACGCCAATCGTGAAGAGAAGCAGGAGTCGGCCGAGGAGAGCGAACGCCGGGGCCTTCTGGAGCGTGCGCAAAGCGATCCCGCCGTCCAGCAGGCGCTCGATCTCTTTGGCGGCCGAATTGTCGACGTGCGCAAGGAGCCGTCCAGAAGCGACTGATGGCATTGAAACGAAGGCATGAACGGCGGATGCCTGAGGCTTCCGCCGAAATCGAGGAGGAGAGTCCGTGAATCCGTTCGGCGACCCCCGCAAGCTCATGAAGCAGCTCCAGCAAGCCCAGGAACGCATGCAAGAGGAGATTGCGTCCATAAGGATCGAGGCGTCTTCCGGAGGAGGCATGGTGCGTGTCGTCATGGGAGGCGACAAGAAGATCGAGAGCCTGAACATCGATCCCGAGGTTGTAAACCGCGACGACGTCGAGATGCTGCAGGATCTGATCCTAGCCGCCGTCAATGACGCGAGCCATCGTGTCGACGACGAGCTCCAAGGAAAGCTCGGCGGCCTGACGGGCGGCCTCAAGATCCCGGGAATGACGTGATGATCCGGCCGGGACACGCGGCCATGGGCTGCTTGTGGGCGTGCACGACGGTTGCCGCCGGACTAAACTGAAGAGGTGGAGTATCCCCCGCCGATCGCCCGACTCATCGATGAACTGCGTCGATTGCCCGGCATCGGACCCAAGTCCGGCCAGCGTATCGCTTTCCATCTGCTGAGAGGCACCAAGGAAGAATCGCATCGCTTGGCGGCGCTGATCGCCGCGCTGCTTGATGAGGTTCGAACGTGCGGGCGCTGCAACGCCTTCACCGATCGCGAGATCTGTAGGATTTGCGAGGATCCGGTCCGGACGGATCGGATCATCTGCGTGATCGAGGAGCCGCACAGCCTGGTCACGATCGAAAAGGCGGGCGGTTTCCACGGTCGATATCATGTGCTTCACGGCACGATCGCGCCGCTGCAAGGAGTCGGACCCGAACAGCTTCGCATTCAGGGTTTGCTCGATCGCGTCAGGGAAGGAATCGTCGAAGAGGCGATTCTGGCGATGAGCCCGACCGTGGAAGGAGAGGCCACCGCGATCTACCTGGCGAAAATCTTGAAGCCGCTAGGCGTGCGCGTGACGCGCATTGCGACGGGGATACCCGTCGGCTCCGAGATCGAGTGGGCTGACGAGGTGACCATGGCTCGAGCGTTGGAGGGGCGTCGCGAGTACTGATCGGACGGAAACCCATTGGGATCAACAGATAAACAAGCGGCGCCCTTGCAATTGCCCACCGGCCGGGCTATATATGATCACTCTACGTGTGCTTCAGCATCGGCTTTGGAGGAGGATCACTGAATGGCAGCGCCAGATATCGTGATGTACGAGGAGGAGTTCAACCAGATTAAACAAATCATCTCGAAGCTCCGCGTCGACGCCAACGCAAAAGTGGTCTTCCTCGTTGACAAAAACGGCCAGCAGATCGCCGCTCACGGCGAGATCGAGAATCTCGACACGACGTCGCTGGCCTCGCTCACGGCGGGCAACGTCGCGGCCACGGACGGCCTCGCGCGCTTGATCGGGGAAAGGGAGTTCTCGATCCTTTTCCACGAGGGCGCGCGCGACAACATCCACATCTCGATCGTGGCTCAGCGGGTGATCCTCGTGGTCATCTTCGATGAGCGCTCATCCCTGGGGCTGGTCCGCTTGCGCGTCAAGAAGGCGTCCCTGGAGCTGGGCGAGACCTTCGGGCGAATCATGGCCAAGGTCGAGAAGGAGAGAGCGGTGGCCGGGACGGCGTTTGAAAGTCCGTTCGCCGAGATCACCGACGAGGATATTGACAGTCTGTTCAGCGAGTAAAACCCCGGACCAGCGCAGATGACCTTCATCAACTACGCCTCGCGGGAGATTAACTGCAAGATCGTCTATTACGGGCCCGGCCTGTGCGGCAAGACGACCAATCTCCAGTACATCTACGACAAGACCAACCCGACCGCCAAAGGCAAGCTCATCTCTCTGGCCACGGAGACCGATCGCACGCTTTTCTTCGACTTCCTGCCGCTCGAATTGGGCACCGTGCGAGGTTTCCGCACGCGTTTCCATCTCTATACGGTTCCGGGGCAGGTTTTCTATGACGCCAGTCGGCGGCTCATTCTCAAGGGCGTCGACGGCGTCATCTTCGTCGCCGATTCACAGGTCGAACGCATGGACGCGAACATCGAGTCGGTTGAGAATCTGGTCATCAATCTGAAGAGCCAGGGCTACGACCTCATGTCCATTCCCTATGTTCTCCAGCTCAATAAGCGCGACTTGCCCAACGTCGCGCCGGCCGATGAGATCCGGCGGCTGCTTGCACGCAAGAACGAGCCGGTGTTCGAGGCCGTGGCGCCCAAGGGCATCGGCGTTTTCGAGACGCTCAAGGGCGTGGCGAAGCTCGTGCTCTCCGAGCTGACGAAAACGGGGAGTAGCTGATGTCGCGCCGCGGGCAGTCGGCTCCGCGGGCGGAGCTTGGAAGCGTCGCGATGTTCGGCGCCGGACTTTAAGCAACGCGCGGTCGCACATCCTTCGTGAAATGATCACGGACTGAGATGCTCACGAGAAGAATCGGCGTCGCCCTTTCACGGCCCATGGAGGGGCTGGTGCGATTCTGCGCGCACGTCAATCCGGACGCGCTGACAATCACGGGGCTGGCGTTGAACGGCGTCGCCTGCGCTCTCTTCGCATCCGCGGGCGGCAGGGATTTTATCGCGCCATCGATGCTTCGCCTGGGCGGCGTCGTCGCGCTCGTCGCCAGTATTTTCGACATGATGGACGGACGCGTCGCCCGCCTGCGGGGACGCGGGACGCGGTTCGGCGCCTACCTCGATTCCACCATGGATCGCTACTCCGACATGGTTCTTTTTTTGGGACTGCTGCTGCTCTACGCACGCATGGACCGCACTTTTCTCATGGTGCTCGTTTGGGTGGCGGCTTTCGGCGGCTTCATGACCTCCTATGCCCGCGCCCGCGCGGAGAGCCTCATACCGCGTTGCACGGTCGGTTACATGGAGCGTCCGGAACGTGTTGCGTTGCTTGTCTTCGGCGCGCTGGCCAATCGCATGTCGGCTGTATTATGGATCATCGCGATTCTCGCCAACGTCACGGCCGTTCAGCGCGTCGTCTTCACGTACGTCGAACTCAAGCGCGGCTGGCCGAGGGCGGCCCCGCCGGACGCGAGCGAATCCGAGGATTGAGCCCAGACTTGCGCCAAATCGTGGATTGACCTGCTATGGCGCGACGACTTGCAGGAGGATCTTGCTCCTGTCCTTGCGGCACCATTCTTCGCGCTTTGAGCAGTAATAGTAGACGATCGTCGCCCCGACGGAGTGGGTTCCTTGCGCGGCGTCCGGCGCAAGCGCCACAGGGAACCTCACTGGTTTGGCGAGGTCCAGGTATTTCGTCCGCGTCGGATCGACGG
>JAFGSN010000145.1 GCA_016934575.1 Vicinamibacteria bacterium | reverse complement strand
GGATGAGTCTCAAGTTTCACTTGAAGTTCTGCAAAAAACCCTTGACAAACACATTGTTTTCTTGCTAGCCTCAAGTCGTTCTGAGAGTCGTGTCCTATGCAGATGACGGTGACCGCGGGGAAAACGTGGAGTTTCTCAGGAGGTCTCTAACGTGCGAGCGCTCCAGATGAGTCTTGCCGGCATCCTCACATACGTACTCATTCCGGGATCCATGACTGTGGCTTTTCAGGCGGAGCCGCCCATGCCAAGCGGATCCTCAGCCCAGATCTCAACCGGTCCAGCAACAGTGGCGCCTCATTGGTCACGGAACGACTATCCTCACGAAATCCCGGAGGGCGCCGCTTATTACATCATCCAGGAAAACGACACTCTATGGGATCTTGCGGGAAAATTCCTCGGCAATCCGTTTTTATGGCCTCAGATCTGGCAAGAAAACGGCTATATCCGCGATGCGCACTGGATTTACCCTGGAGACCCGCTCTTGCTTCCCAAGATACAAATCGTTTCCGATCAGGCGGGAGGCATTCCTGGTTTTGGCGAAGAAGGCGCCCCGTCCGATATTCCAGGCTTTGGCGAAGAAGGCGTTGCTGGCGGCACATCCTCACGACGTCTCATTCCAGTCACTGAAGAAATCACGATGCTCTGCTCGCCTTATATTCTGAAAGGCTCCGAAGAAGAGGGTCTCAAGATCATCGGCTCCGAGCAAGGCGCAGATAAAGTCGCCTTCGCGAACAACGATATCGTTTATCTGAACAAGGGCTCAAACGGCGGCATCAAGGCCGGCGATGTCTTCACGATCCATCGTAGCGCTGATACTGTTCAACATCCGCGATCCGGTCGCAGGTTGGGCACGAGAATCGAGACCTTCGGCACGCTTCGCACGATTCTCGTTCAAGAGGATACATCCACGGCCGTAATCGATGTGTCGTGCAGTGATATTCTCGCCGGTTCTTATCTCAAACCCTATGAAAAGCCGAACGTTCCCGTGATTCTCGGCTTTTCTCCCTCCGATCGCCTGACTCCTCCTTCCGGGAAAGCACGCGGATATATCGTCGCTATCGCTGAGAACGCATCGATCACCGGAGCGGGAGGCATTCTCTCGATCGATCTGGGAACGGAAGACGGAATCCTCCCCGGCACGCGACTCGTTGCTTATCGCAACGCCTATTCCGGCGTGGGTCGTAACGTCGTCGGGGACATTGTCGTCATCACAACGCAAGCGCGAACCGCCACGGCCAAGGTAATGTACAGTCGTGATTCACTGATACTCGGTGATTCGGTGGAGGTCCAATAGTCGAAGACTCCCGTATCCGCGGCGTCAAGAAGTTATTATGCTTCTGAGAAACTGATCGAGATATTTTAGAGCGGATATAATCGCGACGGCGACCGCGAGCCAGAGCACAACCATTCCGGCCATGTGCAAACCATTCAGTTGCTGTCCGAGCAACAAAAGAAATATCGCCACGACTTGAAGAACCATCTTGCTCTTTCCCAGAAACGAAGCCGGTATCAGGATTCCGCGCATCGCTGCGGTGTTACGCAAGCCGGTCACGATAACTTCTCGCGCGACGATGATCAGCACCATCCAAGCCGGCACCGTCTTCAGCTCCACGAGAGCAATCAAGGCTGAAATCGTCAGCAGCTTGTCGGCGATGGGGTCCAGCAATATGCCCAAACGAGTCACTTGGCCCCTGCGTCGCGCCAGATACCCGTCGAGATAATCCGTCAACACGGCCACGGAAAAAATCGCCGTTCCGACGTAGATCCCGATGCGCTCGCGCGTCAGCAGGACCGCGACCAGTATCGGAACCAGGACTATCCTGATTGACGTGAGTGTGTTGGGCAAATTCACAAGGCCGCCTTCATAGTCTGGTGATCTTGTGGGAATTCAAGCCCCTGGTCGCGTTGCGCGTATCGACGATCGCGCTGGCTTCCTCCACGATTCGCCGATATGGATATGCGGAATGATCGCTCACGATGACGACAATATCCGCCTTCTGAACTCCAGGCAGCAGATCGACGGACACGAGACTCAAGCCGTCCAGCTTGAGCTCCGAAATATGGGGATCGTTGTATGAGACCTCTGCGCCCCGCTGATCAAGGATACGGAGGATATCAAGAGCCGGCGATTCCCGAACGTCATCGATATCGCGCTTGTACGTCACGCCGAGAATCAGAATGCGGCTGCCCTTGACGCTGCGCCGGCGTTCGTTGAGAACGTCGGTCACGCGCCGGCAGACGTACTCCGGCATCGCGGAGTTGATCTCGCCCGCCAGCTCGATGAAACGTGCACGATAATTGAGCGTCTTGAGCTTCCAGGACAAATAAAGCGGATCGATGGGTATGCAGTGCCCACCCAAGCCTGGCCCGGGATAGAACGGCATGAAACCGAAGGGCTTCGTCGCCGCCGCATCGATGACTTCCCATACGTCGACGCCCAGTCGCTCGCACATCAGAGCCATCTCGTTGACGAGCCCGATGTTCACGCTACGAAAAGTGTTTTCGAGGAGCTTCACCATCTCGGCCGTGCTCGTCGATGAAACTGGAATGACTTGCTCGACCGCCCTCCGATACAGCGATAACGCAACGCGCGTGCAATTCGGAGTGATGCCTCCAATGATCTTGGGCGTATTGCGCGTGTTAAAGCGTTGATTGCCGGGATCTACCCGTTCGGGCGAGAACGCCAGGTAGTAGTCGCGTCCCACGGCCAGGCCGCGCTCATTGAGCATCGGAAGCAGAAGCTCTTCCGTCGTGCCGGGATACGTCGTGCTTTCCAGCACGACGAGCTGCTCCGCGTGCAAACGATTCGCCACCCTTTTCGTGGCGTCAACGACCATCGATAAATCCGGATCCTTCGTTTTCCCCAGCGGCGTTGGAACGCATATGACGGCGACGTCGCATTCTCCAAGCGCGTCGAAATCGGTCGTCGCTCGCAATTTGCCGCTCCGAACCAGTGCCGCGACGCTTTCCGAAGGAACGTCGGCGATGTGCGAAACGCCGCGATTGACTCCGGTCACTTTGTCGCTGGAAAGATCGAAGCCAACAACCTGCAGTCCGGCTTTCGCGAACTCCACGGAAAGAGGCAGGCCGACGTATCCCAGTCCGACCGTTCCCACAACGGCCGTTCCATCTTTGATTTTGCTTTCCAAAGACGCCGTGATCTCATTCAAAATGCTTCTCCAAGTCAGCGCCGCACTATAGGCGAATGCTTCCGCGTCTGTCAATGCATCGTATCGTGCGGCTATCGGACGCCGGTTCCGGTCTTGACCTGCCCGGAATCGGGATATATCATCCCATCGGTCACGTTTGAGCGGGCGTAGCTCAGTTGGTAGAGTACGAGCTTCCCAAGCTCGGTGTCGAGGGTTCGAGTCCCTTCGCCCGCTCCATACGCCGGATCTCCCGGGAGGAGAGCGACATGAGCCTGTTCGGTAAGCCTGTTGAGAGCAAATCGCCCGCGACATCGGCCGCGCCTCGTCCGACAACCATGGCGCCGGCCATTCCGTCCTCCGGGCAGTCGGCTCGATCCAGCGCCTCTTCTTCAGCCTGTGTCGTCGGCGCCAAGACGACCGTCAAGGGAGATCTTCTCGGCGACGAGGACGTGGTCATCGACGGCCATGTCGAGGGTCAGATTCACATCTCACGCGATTTGCGAATCGGCCAGTCCGGCAGCGTCAAAGCCACGGTCGAGGCGCAGTCGGTCGTGATCAGCGGCGAGTTGATCGGAGACTGCACGGCAACCAACCGCATTGAGATCCAGGCGAGCGGCAAGCTGACCGGCAACATCCGCGCGCCCAAGATCGTCATCGCCGAAGGCGCCGTTTTCAGGGGCAACAGCGAAATGTCCACTCGACGCTCCTCCTGACTCGAGCCGCCTCAAGATTGATTCGCCGCGAGCATGGCGTCCATCCATCGAAATCGACGTTGACCGAGGTTCTGATGATATTTGCGCTCCATCGACGCGCGGATATAATGATTCGGGAGATTGTTCGTTGACTCGATTACGGATTTTTATATGGATGCGCGCAGCCAAGAAGTCCTGAGATTAATCATTCAACTGCACTTGACCTCAGGCGAGCCCGTCGGATCAAGCACGGTTGCGCGAAACATGAGACATTCCTGCTCTCCGGCGACAATCCGTAACATCATGGTCGAACTGGAACACATGGGGTGCCTTGATCAACCGCACACGAGCGCCGGACGCATTCCTACCGATGACGGCTATCGAGTCTACGTCGACAGCCTCATGGGACCCGAGGACCTTGCCGTTGAAGAAAAATCCGCCATCGACTCAGAGCTTCGAAAATGCGGCCGGCTTCCCGCCGCGCTGATGGAGAACGCCTGCCATCTTCTGTCGCGGTTGAGCGGCAACGTCGGCTTCGCCGTCGCGCCCTCCTTTGACCAGACCCGCATGCGACACGTTGAATTCGTCCGCTTGACGCGTACTCGCGTCATGGCCATTCTCATCGCGTACTCCGGCATCGTCACGAATCGCGTGTTCGAGTTCGCCGAGGAACTGACCCAGGCCGATCTCCAGTCCTGCGCCAACTATCTCAACGCGCATTTCTCTAGCATGACCTTGCAGGAAATCCGTTCACACCTAGTCGATCTCATGCGACAGGAGCGAACGCTTTATGATTCGCTTCTCCGTAGAGTCGTGGCGCTCGGCCGGGAGGCTCTCAGCGCCGAGGAGTCCGACGAGAATCGCGTCTATCTCGACGGCGCCTCCAACATCCTTGACCAGCCGGAGCTCGCCGACGTCGATCGCATGCGAACGATTCTGCGAGCTTTCGAGGAGAAGAATCGTCTGATCAGGATCCTCGACGCCTGCATCGAGGAAGAAGGATTGCACGTTCTAATCGGACACGAGAATGACGATCCAGATCTGCGTCGCCTGTCGCTCGTCGCCGCGGCTTATGGGCTGGATGACGACACGCGCTGGGGGCTGGGAGTGATGGGGTCGACTCGCATGCGATACGCGCGCGTCGTGGCGCTCGTCGGTCAAGTCGCTCAAACCGTCAGAGGCACGCTCGCGCAATTGAACGCATGATGCCATACCATGATGCCACACGATGATGCAAAGAAGTCCGCTCGGATAGAAAGCGGCGCGGAATCGCCGACGCCCGTGACGGAATCGTCGGATGAAATCGGCCTCGAAGCCCTGCCGGACGATTCTGCCGGCGCCGACGAAACCGACGCGCTCAGACGCGAGCGGGACTTTCTCGCCGACCAATTGCTACGCAAGCGCGCCGAATTCGAGAATTATCGCAAGCGAACGGCGCGCGAACGCGAGCAGCTCGCATCCGACGCTCAAGCCGACCTTCTGGCGGGGTTGCTCGACACGCTCGATAATCTGGAGCAAGCCCTGCGCGCTGAAACGACTGACGAGTCGTTGCGCTCCGGTCTCGAGCTGATTCATCGTGATCTCTGGTCATATCTCGGGAAATTCGGACTTGTCGCTCATGATCCGACGGGACGGCCCTTCAATCCGCTCACGGATCAGGCTATGTTGCACGAGCCCTTTCCCGGTTATGATGAGGGCATCGTGGTCGAGTGTTTCCGGAAGGGTTATCTCTTGCGGGATCGTCTTCTACGGCCGGCGCTCGTCAAGGTCGCGCGAAACACTACGGAAGCGCCTGAGGGCGAAACGGACGCATCAGATGACGACGCTCAGGCATCCAAGAACGTCATATATTAGAGCATGCGCCGGCAAGCGTGGCGCTCTAGACGAGGATTCCCGTGAGTAAGGTCATTGGCATCGATCTCGGAACAACGAACTCATGCCTGGCGGTGATGGAGGGCGGAGCGGCCCAGGTCATCCCTAACCAGGAAGGGGCACGAACGACCCCGTCCATCGTCGGATTCACCGCCAAAGGCGAGCGTCTCGTCGGTCAGATCGCCAAACGCCAGGCTCTGACGAATCCGCGCAACACCGTCTTCGCGGTCAAGCGCCTGATCGGCCGCAAGTTCGAATCTCTAGAAGTGTCGCAAGCCTGCAAAATATTGCCCTTCTCCCTCGTCAGCGCTCCCAACGGCGACGTTCATATTCAGGTCGAGAACAAGACGTACTCGCCTCCTGAGATCGCGGCATTCGTGCTTCAAAAACTCAAGGCCGCCGCCGAGGATTACCTCGGCGACCAAGTTGAGGAGGCGATCATCACCGTCCCGGCGTATTTCAACGACCCGCAGCGACAGGCAACCAAGGACGCCGGGCTGGTGGCCGGCCTCAAGGTGTCGCGGATCATCAATGAACCCACCGCGGCCGCCCTCGCATATGGAGTCAAGGGAAACAAGAACCAGTTGATCGCGGTGTATGACCTGGGCGGAGGCACTTTCGACATCTCGATCCTCGAAATCGCAGAAGGACTGTTCCAGGTTCGCGCCACGGGCGGAGACACTTACCTCGGCGGCGAGGATTTTGACCAACGCATCATCGATTGGCTGATCACGCAATTCCAAAAGGACACGAACCTCGACCTCCATGACGACCGGATGGCGCTTCAGCGGCTCAAGGAAGCCGCCGAAAAAGCGAAGTGCGATCTCTCGACGTCGATGCAAACCGAGATCGTGCTTCCCTTCATCTCGGCCGACAGCTCCGGTCCGAAACACCTCAACACGGTCTTGACGCGCGAGGTTTATGAGTCACTGACGGACGATCTGCTGGAGCGGACGATATCGCCCTGTCAACGCTGTCTGTCGGATGCCGGACTCAAGCCGGAGCAAATCGACGAGGTGCTGTTGATCGGCGGACAGACGCGCGCGCCCAAGGTCGGCGAGATCGTCCGAAAGGTCTTCGGCAAGGAGCCGAACCGTTCCGTGAATCCGGACGAGGGCGTGGCCATCGGGGCCGCGATTCAGACGGGCATTCTGGCGGGCGAGGTCAAGGAGCTGGTTCTGCTCGACGTCACGCCGCATACGCTCGGCATCGAGACCAAGGACGGCACGTTCACGTCCCTCATCGATCATAACAGCACGATACCGACGCGCAAGAGCCGTGTATTCACCACCGTCGCCGACAACCAGACCAAGGTGGAAGTGCACGTTCTGCAGGGCGAGAGCGACATGGCCGCTTTCAACAAGAGCCTTGCACGGTTCGAGCTCACCGACATCTCTCCCGCTCCGAAGGGCGTGCCGCAGATCGAGGTGAGCTTCGAGATCGACGTCAACGGCATCGTCTCCGTTTCCGCCCTGGATCAGACCACCGGACGGAGTCAGTCGATGGTGATCCACCCTTCCGGCGGCCTGAGCCAGGACGATCTGGATCGGCTCGTCAGCGAAACGCGCACCCAGGAGCAAAGCGACCGGTCGCGTCGCGAGCAGGAGTCGGTGACGCGGCAGCTCGAGGGACTCATCGCCAACACGATGCGCTCGGTTCAGGCCCTGGAAGACAAGCTCACGGCGGAGGAACAGGAGCGCATCATGAGCACCGTCGAGCGCGCGAAGAAGTCGCATGCCGCCAACGCCCCGATTCAGGATCTCAAGGAACGTTTGGACGAAATGGAGAAGGCGGCCAGCCTGATCGGCCAGGCCATGCTTCGGCCATGATTGCGGGCGTCGCAACCCGCTTCACCACGCTTCATATTTGAACGATGGCTTCGACGACCAAGCAGGACTATTACGACATCCTCGGAGTGCCGCGCAACGCTTCGGAGCAGGAGATCAAATCGGCCTATCGAAAGCTAGCGCTCCAACACCACCCCGATCGCAATCCGGGCGACAAGAAGGCCGAAGAGCTTTTCAAGGAAGCGGCCGAAGCCTACAGCGTTCTCGGCGATCCGGAGAAACGGCGTCGTTACGACACTTTCGGTCACGCGGGCTTGAACGCCGGCACCGGCGTGGGTTTCGATCCGACGATATTCTCCGATTTCGGCGACATTCTCGGCGATTTCTTCGGATTTGGCGATATCTTCGGCCGCCGGCGAGAAGGTCCGCGACGAGGCGCCGATCTGCGTTATGACCTCGAGCTTGGATTCGAGGAGGCCGTTTTCGGGACCGTGACATCGATTCAGATACCTCGTCTCGAGATCTGCGATAAATGCGGTGGAGGCGGCGGCGCACCCGGGTCTCATCCCACGGACTGCGCGACCTGTCACGGAACCGGTCAAGTCACTTTTCATCAGGGATTCTTCAGCGTCGCCCGCACGTGCGGCCAATGCCACGGAACCGGCAAGATCATCAAGAACCCCTGTTCTCGATGCGGAGGCGAGGGTCGCGTGCGGGTCGACCGTAAGATCGAGATTAGGATCCCACCCGGAGTCGAGACCGGCTCGCAGTTGCGTATTTCCGGAGAAGGCGAAGCCGGCGCGGCTGGAGGACCGCCGGGAGACCTCTTCGTCGTCCTCGTCGTTCGTGAGCATCCGTTTTACTCGCGCGAGGGCACGACGCTTTTCTGCGAAATCCCGATCAACTTTCCGCAAGCGGCCCTGGGCGACTCGCTCGACGTTCCGCTTCTGGACGGTGAGACAACCCGGCTCACGATTCCATCGGGCACTCAGACCGGCGCCAGGTTCCGTATCCGCGGACAAGGAGTGCCCCACATTCGTTCGCGCGGCCGCGGTGATCTGATCGTGGGCGTGCGCGTGGTCGTGCCGGTGAAGCTCAACGACGAACAACGTCTGCTTCTCGATCGTCTGGCCAAAACGCTTCCCGCGCCTCAGGCAATTCATGTCAAGGAACGTTCCTTCAAGGACCGGGTCAAGGACATCTTCGGATGAACTGATCGAGCGGATGGCGCCTGGAAACGATTCTCGGATCGATAATACGCTGGCGCTCGGCATCGTCGTCGCCGCGGGCGACGAAGAATCGGTGTCGTTCATCTTGTGGGAGCTCGGTACGATGGGCATCGAGTCGCGCGACATCGCGTCTCAAGAAGTGCAGCTCATCGCCTATTTCGGCGCGAATGGTCCAGTCGAAATCGAAAAAGCGGTTGCCTCCAGATTGAACGGAGCGCTACGGAAACCAATCGCGATTCTGCCCGTCCAGCAGGTCGACTGGAAGACGCACTGGCGTCGCTCTTTTCAGCCCGTGACGATCGGGAGCCTGACGATCGCCCCCCCCTGGAATCTGCCCGACGTCGCGCGGGAAAGGCTGCTCGTCATCGATCCTGGCCGTGCGTTCGGGACCGGCGCCCACGAAACGACGCAGCTCTGCCTGGAACTTGTCGAGCAGATTCTGCGCCGGGAGCCTCTCAGCTCCGTTCTGGACGTCGGCACGGGGACCGGCGTCCTGGCGATCGCCGCGGCGCGATTAGGCGCGCCTTTCGTCGTCGCTTGCGACATTGATGATGATTCGATTCAATCCTCGCGCGTTCATGCGGATAAAAATGGCGTCGCTGTTTCAATACTTCGCGCCGACGGTTCGCGCGCCTTAAGACCGGCAAGCTTTGACGTCGTTGTCGCCAATCTTTCGATGCCTTTCCTTGTCGAGCGTGGCGCCGGGCTACGTGCCATGGCAAGGCGCTTCCTCGTGCTATCCGGTTTCCTCGGCGAAGACGTCGCGTCCCTTGGCGGCGCGTCCATCGATCCGCGTTCGACGTTTCACTTCCGCGGCGATTGGGCCGCGTTGGTGCAGGATCTGACGTGAGTCGACGTCGATACTACTTGCCTGACGCGTCATGCGGCGCGCGACTGGCCCTTCCCCACAACGCCTCACATCACGCGCGAAACGTTCTCCGCCTGCGAAACGGCGCTGTGATCGGCGTGTTTGACGGACTCGGGAACGAGTTCGAGGCGGTCGTCGACGCGACCGAACGCCGTCGAGTCTGGGTTCGAATCCTAACGAAACTGTACGCGATCCGCGAGTCGCGTCTTCGCCTGGTCGTCGCCCTTCCGCCACTGAAACATGATCTGACGTCTCTCGTCGTGCAGAAATGCACGGAATTGGGCGTTCATGAAATCTGGCCGATCGTCACGGTTCGCACCGATACCGATGGACAAGTCGCCATGCGCGGTACACGCCAGGAGCGCTGGCGCCGGATCGCCGTATCCGCCGCCGAGCAATGCGGTCGCAGCGTCATTCCGGAGCTCCAACCCGTCTGTCATCTATCCGAGATGTTGTCGCGACCGTTCGAAGGCGTTCGCCTGCTCTGCGCCAAGGGTGGCGCGCCTCTTTCCGACGTCGTCCCCGAAACGCCTCCGGCAGGAGTCGTCTTTCTCGTCGGTCCGGCGGGTGGACTGACGGACGATGAGTCATCCCATGCGGTCGCATCCGGTTTCGTGCCGGTGACGCTCGGTCCAAGGCTTTTGCGTTCGGAAACAGCGGTCATCGTGGCGGCAGCCCTCTGCCAAAACACATGGGGAGATCTTCGTATCCCGTGCGACTCGACCTGATGCGTGGACGCCGCAACGCCGCTCATGGACGGCTGGAACCTTCGTTGACGGCAAGTGAAGCCTTATATAGACTTTGAGCTCAAGTCGCTTTCGTGCATGCGAATTCCTGGGAACGATGAAACTGATCAGCCGTCTCGTGACTCATATTTCTGAACATCCGGCCCTGTTTCTCTTCTTTCGCGGCCTGCTCGAAAACGACTTCGTGTCGATCCGCGAGCTTATTCGGAACGAGATGCTCGCGGGCGAGCATCTCCGGACGCTCGATCTGGGCTGCGGACCTGGAGCGTTCGCTCGTCATTTTCCGGCGGATTCCTACGTCGGAGTCGACATCAATGCTCGATATATCGGCTACGCCCGCCGTCGATTTCACGGCGATTTCCGCGTCGGAGACGCACGCCGACTCGAGTTCCCCGACGGCTTTTTCAACCAGGTGCTCATTTTCGGCCTGCTCCACCACGTCGATGACGCTATCGTCCACGCCATGCTCGGTGAGTGTCGTCGTGTCCTGACTGCGGGCGGCTCGATCCTTGTCATCGAGGACATCCCAGCCGTCTCGCGCCTCAACGTCATCGGTCATCTGATCCACCTGGCCGAAAACGGACGCCACATCCGTCCCCCTGAAGCGTATCGCCGTCTGTATTCCGAGATTTTCACGATCGAGAAAGAGCGCATCATCGCCAGCGGCATTTGTGACTACCACGCCGCCGTTCTCCGTCGCTAGATGCAGCACGCGCTCTCTCTCCGTCGTCTTTTCGGCCGTTCCTCGCGACTGGAGGGCGCGGTCTTGCTGCTGCTCGTCGTGAGCGCAGTCTCGCTTCCAATCCTGGCGCGCCCATGGACGCGGCACCTGTTGCTCGATCTCGGCCCCAATGACGGCGAATACGTGCAAGGTTTTCGCGAGGGATGGGAACGAGAAGGCGCCACGCGTTTTCACTGGACGACGCGATCCTCGACCGTGACCTTCCCGGTTCAGCTCAGGGGTGACGGCTTCCTTCTGCGTATTCGAGCGCGCCGTCACTTCCTCGATCCCGCTCGCGTTCGTCTCTCTTCGGAAGGCAGGACTTTTCACGCTTTCGATATTCGGTCCGATCCTAAAATCGCGTATCCCGTCGTCGAGACGACTCTTCCGCCACTGCAAGGGCGCCATCGCTTCGTTCTCGGCATCGATTCCGACTTCAAGAATCCGCGTCCGTTGGGAGTCGCGATCGACTGGATTGAGATTCTTCGCCCGGCCTCCGGCGCCCGCATCGAGATGCTCCCTAAGACCTTGATGCTCATCGTCATGTCGGTGCTGCTCGCCTATCTGGCGGTGCGAGCTGCCGGAGGCGGCGTCCGGCTTGCGTCTCTGGCCGCGGCTGCGCTTCTGTCATGCTGCTTCCTGGGTCTCGTGACGGACATGATCGCGCTGGAACGCGTGTTGCGTCTGGGATCGCACTCCCTGCTTGGAACGCTCGCGGCTTCGGTGCTGCTGTTGCGTTCTGATCGAATTAGACGCGCGTTCGCCGCCGGCGGTCGGGATCCGCGTGGTCTTCTGATCGCGCTCGTATTGGCGGCGCTCGTCGTTCGAATGATCGTCTTGCTCCACCCTCGTTTCTATTATCCCGATGTCGCAGTGCACGGGCTTCTGCTCTCTCGCTTGAACGGCCTTGGTCTCAAAACGTTTCTCGATCGGTACTTCGAGTTCCAGTTCGACTTCAGCCTCGGACTCCAGATGGAAAAGGGCCTCTGGTACGCCTTCCCTTATCCGCCGGCGCTTTACTTGTTGAGTTGGCCGGTGACGCGTCTCGGCGGCTACGCCTACGATGTCGCCGTGTCACTTGTGCCAGCCTCAATCAACAGCATCGAGGTTCTGCTAGTTTATGCGCTCGTCCGCCGTCTGGGTTTCTCCGTTCAGGTCGGTTCATTCTCGGCTTGCTTTGTTCCCTTGCTGCCGCTCTTCATCACCCGCTTGAGTTACGCTTACTTCCCCGCGATCGTCGGCCACGTCTTCGACGCCGTTCTCATTCTCATACTGATCTCGTATATCCAGCGTCCGGCGCGCTACCGAACTGTTCTCTTGCTGGCTTCCGCTTTTGCGATCGCGATGCTCACATACACGCAATCTCTCTTGAATTTCGCCGTACTCCTTCCAATTTTCATCTCATGCGAGTTGATTGCCGATCGCACGCCGGCCAGTCTTCGGCG
>JAFGSN010000144.1 GCA_016934575.1 Vicinamibacteria bacterium | reverse complement strand
TAGAGATCCGTCAACGAGTCCTGAGTGAAGATGCCGAAGTTGTCCGTTTCCCAGAAACGCAAACGACGTTTGCGTCGCAGGACCTCGCGCACTTCCTCGATGGCGTCGTCCATGAACGCCGCTGAAACGGGCCGCATATCGACGAAAAGGCGGTGCGCCAGCGGCGAGTGGCGCTGGAACGTGCCGAGCGGCACCATGATGACGTTGTCTTGACTGAATCCGATGAACCTGCCCTGATGCTCCTTGACGCCGATGATCGTGAAGCCGCGTCCGTCGATCTCGATACGCTTGCCGAGCGGCTCCACGGCCGGAAACAGCGCTTCGACGACTTCCGTGCCAACGACGGCGACGGGTGCTCCGCGTGAGACGTCGGCGTCGGAGATGAAACGTCCGCGCGCGACATACGTATCGTGCACGCTCTCGTAATCCGCCGTCACGCCGAACGTATGATGCTCTTGCAGCCTCTCTCCGCCGTACTTGACCGTGTTCGCCTGAATGAACTCCAGCGGAGCGACGGCCGTCACGAGGCGGCAGCGCTGCTCGATCGTCTTGACCTCGTTCCAGTTAAGCAGGCGGCGGCGACGGAACTCCTCGGGAGACAAGTTCTCGCCCGGCTGACCGAAGCGGATGAAGATGACGGATGAACCCAAGCCCTCGATTTGCGACGCCATTGAGCGGTTGAGCCCGGCCACGATCGCGCTCATCCCCGTCACGGTCATGATGCCCATGACGACGCCGAGGATCGTGAGACCGGCGCGCATCTTGTAAGCGCGAATCGCCGCCAGACCCAGGCCCACCGCCTCCCACATGGCCAGCAGGACATGCTGTTCGCCGACAGGCGGACGCCACGATTGACGTCTCGCATCACGGGAACGAACCGGCGCGGGCATCCTGACGAAATCCTCACTCATATCGAAGCGCTTCGACCGGCGCCAGAGCGGCGGCGTGTGACGCCGGGTAGATGCCGGCGACGAGACCGACGGCGGTGGACATGACGAGCGCGAGCACGATCGCCCAGAGCTGGATCGGAGCGCTGAAGGGCGTCTTCATGACGCCGCCCAGGATCGACGCCAGAAGCATTGAGAAGACGGTCGCTCCGACAACGCCGAGCCCCCCGCCCACCACCGAGAGCACGACCGATTCCACGAGAAACTGCCGCCGAATGTCGCGCCGGCGCGCTCCAATCGCCTTGCGCACGCCGATTTCCCGGGTGCGCTCCGTGACCGAGACGAGCATGATGTTCATGACGACGATGCCGCCGACGACCAGGCTGATGATCGTGACGACGATCGTGACGACGTAGATGTTGCGCGTGGCCGTCTGCCACAAGTCCATGATCGTCTCGCCCGTCTCGATGGAGAAGTCGTCGGGTTCCCTGTAATCAAGATGCCGGCGCGCTCGCAGCGCCACCCGGCACTGATCCTGAGCCGTTTCAAGCTGCTCCATCGAAACGGCCGCGACCTGGATTGTCACCGAGTCGCGCGCCGAATAATACTTCCGGAAGGTCGTGATCGGAATCCAGGCGAAATTGTCCTGACTGAATCCAAAAAGGCTGCCTTTCTTTTCGGCGACTCCAACAATGCGCAGCGGACGCCCGCCGACCAGAATCGTCTTGCCAAGCGGCTCCATCAATGGAAAGAACGCCTCCGCCAGATCCGCGCCGATCACGGCCGCCGGTTGCGCGCGTTCGACGTCGTCGGGCACGAGATAGCGCCCCGCGCTCAACGGCCGCGCCGATCCGATTCGGTTGTAATTGTCCGTCACGCCCAGGACGGCGACGCCCTCCTGCTTGACGTCGCGCCACTTGGCGGTCCGGTTCGTCTCCACCGACGCGCCCACCTCCAGGCATGCGTCGCAACGCCGTCGCACGAACTCGACGTCCGTGAGCGTGAGATCCCGGCGGCGAGCCATTTCGAGAAACCGCTCGTGGCTGGTGATGACCGCGTCGAACTTCTGGATGCTGAAGCTCTTCGTGCCGAGGTCGAGCACCTGCTCCGAGATGTAGCGGTCCAGGCCGCTCGTGATGGCGACGACGGAAACCACCGCCGCGACGCCGATGAAGATGCCCAGCAGCGTGAGAAACGAGCGCAGCTTGTTCGATCGTAGCGATACGAGAGCGGCGATGACCGCTTCCTTGAACGGCATCGCTCAACCCGTGCGCTCGTCGCTCTCGATCCGTCCGTCCCGGATATGGATCGTTCGGCGAGCGTGCGCGGCCACGTCATGCTCGTGCGTCACGAGAATGATCGTGTTGCCTTCCGCGTGCAGCCGTGCGAAAAGACGCATGATCTCGTCTCCGGTGACGGAGTCGAGATTCCCCGTCGGCTCGTCGGCGAGCAGGATCGACGGACCCATGACCAAGGCGCGCGCGATGGCCACGCGCTGGCGCTGGCCGCCGGACAGCTCGTTGGGCCGGTGAAAAGCGCGGTCGCCGAGATCGACCATCTCGAGAGCCTGGCGCGCGCGCTCGATGCGTTGCTGCTTGGGGACTCCCGCATAGACAAGCGGCAGCTCGACGTTATGCAGCGCCGTCGCGCGCGGCAGGAGGTTGAAGGTCTGAAAGACGAAGCCGATCTCACGGTTGCGAATGGCGGCCAACTCGTCGTCGTCCATTTGAGAGACGACCTTGCCGCGCAGGACGTACGTTCCGCGGGACGGCGTGTCGAGGCAACCGACGAGGTTCATGAGCGTCGACTTGCCGGAGCCCGAGGGGCCCATGATGGCCAGATACTCGTTCGGATCGACCGTGAACGTCACGCCTCGCAGGGCGTGGATCTCCTCGACGCCCATCGTGTAGGTCCGCCAGAGGTCGCGAGTCTCGATAAGATGATCGTCGTGTGCGCTCTCTGTGGTCATCGTGTCTTGCCTGCTCGATGATTGTTGGACTTCTCGATCTTGATCCGCGCCTCGTTCTTGAGGGTTCTCAGCGTCTTGTAAGATCCGCTCACGATCTCCTCTCCCCCCTCGATCCCGTCCAGGATCTCCATGTCGGTTTCGCCGAGGATGCCCGTCTTGACGGGCTGAAATCGCGCCTGGCGGTCCTTGACGACAAAGACGCCCTCCCGCTCCTCGCCGCGCGGCGTCCGTCCGGCGTCCCGTGGATTGTCCGACACGAAAGACCCGGGATCGACGACCTTGCCGTCATCGCCGATCTCACGCACGACAACCGCCTGAATCGGCACGGCCAGGACCTGCATCTTACGCGCGGTGGTGATCTCGGCCGTCGCGTTCAGGCCGGGACGCAACTCCTTCGGCGGCTCTTTGAGCGTGATCGTGACCTTGAAATCCTTGGCTTGATTGGCGGTGTTGCTCGACGTCGCCACGCCCGGCGTCGCGCCCCTCACGATCGCCGAAGCGCCGATCTCCGTGATCTCGCCTTGAATTTTGACGTCCTGGAACGCGTCGACGCGAATCTCGGCCGTCTGACCCAGAGCGAGATCCTTGATGTCGGTCTCGTCGGCCATGACCTCGGTCTCCATGACCGACAGATCCGCCACGGTCATGATCACCGTCGGTTGAAAGCTCTCCGCTCCGATGACCGTCTCGCCCTCTTCCTTCTGCAGGAGCGTTACGATGCCGTCCATGGGAGAGATGACGTTCGTCTTTTGAAGGCTGTCACGGCTGAACTCGAGAGCCGCATCCTGTTGAATGATACGTTTCTTGATCTGTTCGACCACCGCCGTCTTCATCTGAATCTCGGTCCGCGCCTGGTCGAAAGTCTGGTCGGAGACAAGCCGGTCGTCGTGCATTCTTTCCGTTCTCTCGAACGCAAGAACGGAGAGAGCCAGGTCCGCCTCGGCACGTTTGAGCTCGGCGCGCACCGACTGTAGGGCGGCGGCCGCTTGCCGCGTCGACGCCTCGAAGCGCGTCGCGTCGATCTGGCAGAGAGGCTGGCCTTGGCGCACCGCGTCGCCCTCCTGGACGTAGAGCCTCGTGATCCGTCCCGCGACGTCCGAGCTGACGTTGACGTAACGTCTGGGCTTCACCTCTCCCGAGGCGGTCACGGTCGAGACAAGATCGCGACGGTCGACGATCTGTGTTTGTACCGCCACTCGTTTTTGGATGTCGCGCACGACGTTGATCGTTACGAGCGCTCCGAGAACGACGAGGACTCCGACAATAATCGCGATGCGTTTTTTCTTGGACATTGAGTCTTCCCTTGTTTGCCTTTTTTAACAATAACGAGAAAGGCGCGACATCTGTGTCAAGGCGATTTTACGCGTCAATGTGCGCTTTGTCACGGAGCCGGATTATCCGGACTGCTCGGCGTCAATCCCCGCTCAAGATCGTCGCCCTGTAAGCCGCATATCGACCCACGTAGCCCAGCTTGACGTATTCAGCGGCGGAAAGCCGCACCCGGTCCGGCTCTCCGATGAAGGGAGCGAAAGCGTGGAGCGTATGACAAAGCAGGAGGTGGCTCCTCCATCCCTGACGATGGAGCGCTCGCGACAATGCATTCAATTGCTCCGGGCTTTTCGTCAGAAAGAACTGCTGCCGGTCGAGCGCCGCGACGAGATCCTGCGCCACGAATTGGTGATTCACCGCGAAAGCCGGCGTGGAGACCGACTGCACGTATCGCAGCGGGATCATGCGCGTCTTGTAGTTATGGAACAGGGAGCGCGTCATTCCCGGCGTGTTGATCCATGCGCCCCACGCGACGCAGGCGACGATCGGCGCGACGACGAGCGCCGGGCGTCTCCGCCGGCGCGCCCACTCAACGATCAACCCCGCCGCCATAACGATCAACGGAACGGAGAAAAGGATATAACGCGGCCCCCATTGACGACCGCCCTCGTAGCGCACGATGGGCGGTATCAACAGGATGATCCCCAGAGAAATGAGGCACCACGCCAGACCGCGACGAAATTGCGCGCTCTCGCGTTTCCACAGGAAGAGCAGGCAGGCCGGGGGCACGATAATCGACAGCGGGAAATGCCGAAGGAGCGACGCCATGGACGCCCTCAGAATCGCCAGCGGCGGAGCGCCGCCCCATTCGTCGGAAGCCAGGGTCGCGACGGCATGAATCCCCAGGGGATGCCCATAGACAGCGACGTTGACAACACCGAACACAAACGCTCCGGTGACGAGCCCGGCCATGAGATACGGCCATTGCGCATCGCGCATGAGGCGCCACCGCGCCCAGAGCGATATCGTGGCGAGAAACGCGACGAGCGCCGCGATGATAAGCGTCTCTTCCCGCAGCAGCGCAGAACTTGCGATCAGCAAGCCGCCGAGATAGCTCCGGGATTTCATGGATCGTTCTGGCGCGAGAGAGATCGTAACGAGCATCAAGCCGGAAGTCGCCAGAAACCATGCCGGAGCGTGTTCCCAAAAAGCCGCGCTGTAGTAGGTCATCGGCGAACCAAAAATAAGCGCGGCAAGCGTCAGGCTCGCCGTCAGCGGGTGGAACGCAAGCGCGCGGCACGCACGATGGACGCTCCACCAGAGAAACCAAGTCGTGAGGAGAGGCAATATATACAGACCGCGATAACCGAACAGACGATACGGAACGGCGCTGAGCAGCGGAAATAGAAAGTGATAGAAAAGCATGCTGCGTCCTCGAACCTGCACGCGCGCCGGGTATTCGATCGGACAAAGACCGTCCCGCCAGAGCCGCGCCGCCCATTCCTCCGATGGGAAATCCAAATCGTGCACGAAACGGCCGGCGGCGTAATTCTTCATCAGGATGTATTTCACGCCGGCGTCGCCGGTGACGAAGACCTCGCCAACGATGCCCGCCTGGAGCGCCAGCGTGAACACCCAACCAAGCGCAAGCACGATTTCAGGGAGGCGTCGAGCGAGCGCCTTCGCGACTCTTCTCGGTTCCATGACCTTGCTCTAAACGACCTCCGGACCGAAACGCTCGTCGACCAACCGATGCAGGTCCTTGATCACCTCGGCCCGATCCTTACGGCAGACGAGGGTCGCATCAGGCGTGTGGACGACGATGAGATCGTCGCATCCTATGGTCGCGATCAGATGCCCAGGATCGCTCGTGGCGACGATCGTGCCGCGCGTGTCAAGCAGCAGGGATTTCGCCGCGCCGACGGCGTTGCCGCCCTTGTCCTTGTCGCAAGTCTCGGCGAACATCGGCCAGGAACCGACGTCGAGCCATTTCAGGGGCATCGGGACGGCGGCAACGCGTAGATTCGGATCGTTCGACGCCTTCTCCATCACGGCGTAATCTATGCTGTCTTTCTTCAGCGTCGGGAAAACCTCGGAGAGAACACCGTCCTTTTCCGGCGTGTCCCAGGCCATGATGATCCTCGTCAGGCCGGCGAAGCTTTCCGGTTCGTAACGACGGATGCAGTCGAGCAACGTGTCTGCTCGCCAGACGAACATCCCGCTGTTCCACAAGTAACGCTCCGGTCCCTCGGCGAAATAGCGGCCGGCCGTTTCGGCGTCCGGCTTTTCCTTGAACTGCCGAACAAGACGCGCCGACTCTTCAATCGATTCCCCGAGATGTAAATATCCGTAACAAATGGCCGCGTAATTGGGCGTGACGCCGAACGTAACCAGCGTGTTGGCGGTCGTTTCCGCCAGGCGAAAACCACGACCAACGATCCGCTGAAACCGATCGATAGGCTCGATGACGTGGTCGGAGGTGAACACGGCGACAACGGCTTCGGGATCTCTTTTAGCAATGACGGCCACGCCCAAACCGACCGCGTTCAGCGTGTCGCGTCCGACCGGTTCGGCCAGCAACTGCCGTTCGGGAAGATCCAATGTGTCGCGCACGAGATCGGCGTGCCGCCGTCCCGCGCAGACATAGCGATTCTCCGCCGGGATCAAACCCTCAAGTCGTGCATATGTAAGCTGAAGCAAGCTTCTGCCTTCGATGAAGGGAACAAACTGCTTGGGGCGGTTGACGCGGCTCATCGGCCACAGGCGCGTTCCGGCGCCCCCCGCCATGATCAATGCGTATCTCACGAGCCGCTCCCCCTAGTCGTTAGAAGCATCGCACCAAAACCGACGCAGTATGACCATATACGACCACACAGACAACCGTCGCGTCATGATCGTTGTGCGCGATTTCTCCAGGGACGCAATTCAGGATATGGCGTACGACAGCGCCAGAAGATCCAGAACGCGAGAGCGAGCAGGACCACGCCCAGCAGATGGAACGTCCACTCCAGCGCCTCCATCGGAAACGCGGCGCTCTCGGCGGCAACGGACAGCCCGTTGTTGAGCGCATGCCACGCCATGGCCGGGAATATCGATCCCGTAAGAAGCGTCACCGCCGCGAATATGACTCCTAAAAACGCCGTGGGTACGAGACGCGGGAGCGTCGCATGGAAGAAGCCGAATGCGACCCCGACGACCAGCGCCAATGCGGCCGGATGTAAACGCTTCCGAAGACCGTGCAGCAAAACGCCGCGGAAGGCGATTTCCTCGCCGACGCCGGGCACGATCGTGAGCAGAATCAGCGCCTGCCACAAGGGCGCGTCCGCCATGAGCAGTTGTTGGTTGAAAGCTTCCATCCATCCCTTGGGCGCGGGCAGAAAGACGTTCATGACACGGAAGAGTCCGATGGTCGTGAGCAGGCCCCCGGGAACGGCGAGCATAATTCCGAGCCAGACAGGCGCCCTGACCGGCCGGAGCGCCAGAGCGGTCCTGAGATCGAGGCGATAGAGACGAATGAGGAACAAGGATCCTCCAATGAACACGACGCCGATGTTCCAAGAAATCTGAAGGCGCACGCTCTCGGCGACATGACTCGATACGACGAAGGCGAGAACCCACATGATCGCGAACGCACGCAAAACTCGTCGTGGAAAAAGCTCCGGCCCTCCGACGATTTCTTCACGGCTGACGTGGGTCGTGACGATGAGTCGCTCCGTCCGCATCATGTTTGTCGCAAACCGCGCCAGAACGGCCGCGGCCGCGGCCGTCACGAGCCAAGCCGCGCCGATCAACGGCCAATCGGGCGCGCCGACAAGGATCTCCTTCACGGCGACAGCGATGTTGGCCACGGGAACGAGGACGACCGCCGATCGTAGACGTATCCCGGGCAAAAGCGGCGCGAGCGCCGGCGCGAGCCCGATCAACATGACGGGCATGAAGTAGAGTTGCGCTTCTTTGTAAGATCGCGCCCATCCCGACGTCGCGAGCAGAACAATCGAGACGAGGACGATCAACGGAAGATACAAGACAAAGAGCCACGCCGCGGTCGCGGGCGTCACGGCCGCCGCGAGGTTTCCGGGAATCGGGATAATCTCGATGACGACATACAGCAGAAAATTGATCGCCTGAATGGCCGTGATCGCGACCGCGGAAGTGATCGTCAGAAGGCTCTTGGCCGCGATGATCTCGCTCCGTCTCGCCGCGGTGGCGAGCAGCGTCTCGAGCGTTCCCCGCTCCTTCTCGCCGGCCAGCGAGTCCGTGGCGACGACGGCGCCGCCCATGAAGACGAACAGCAGCAAGAAGAGCGTGAGCACGCGTCCGAGCGCCAGGCCCGTCACCTGTCCTTCGGCGGCGACGTCGACCTCGATCACGCGACCGACCGCGCGCGCGTCGAGCGGGAACTTACGCTCTTGAAGAAGCCGTGCGCGCACGTCCTGCCGCATTCCTATGAGCCGCCGGTGAAGCGTCCGGGCTGCGTTCTGCGATGTGTCTCGATCTCCACGATAGACCACCGTCAGGCGCACGGCACGCGCCGCCGTGATGTCAGTTCCGGCGTTCGATGAATGCTCCGTCTTCTGGACATCGCTCGCTTCGGCGACGACAAACAGGCTCAGATCGTCTCGCGCCAGCGCTGCCTTCGCGCCGGTTTCCGTCGCTTCCTTGATTTCGAAGCACGTCGCGCCTTGCTCCGCGCGCGCGGCGGCGGACAGGATCCAGCCTCGGGCGGTTTCGGCTTCCGGACCGACGATCGCGAGGCTGTGCGTCATCGCCGCCAGCTCGGCCGTGCGCTTCTGTCGCATGAGATGCGACGCGAAGAGCATCACCGGCATGACAAGCAGGGGAAGAACGATCGAGAAAAAGAGCGTTCGTCGATCGCGCAGCGCCATCCTCAGCTCGGCGCGATAAAGCGTGCATGCCGTCCGCCAGTCGAGTCTCATGACGCGCCAGCGTCCGGCGACCGCTCTCCCGGCTCGTCGGAGCCTTTTGGCGCCGTGACATAATGGACGAAGATGTCTTCGAGATAGTGCCGGCCAGTGGCCAGGCGCAGGCCGGAGAGCGTGTCGCAAGCGTGGATGCGGCCGTGATGAATGACGGCGATGCGATCGCAGAGCTGCTCGGCCTCGCTCATGATATGCGTCGAGAAAAGCACGGCCTTCCCTTCGTCGCGCAGATCGGCGATGATCTTGCGCATTTCGAGGGCGTTCAGAACGTCCAGGCCGACCGTAGGTTCGTCGAAAACCAACACCGGAGGATCGTGCACGACGGTGCGCGCGATGGAAACCTTCTGCTTCATCCCTGTCGACAATTTGTCGACGCGCGCGTTTTCATAGGCGCCGATATCGAAACGAGCGATCAACGCGTCCACGCGCGCCCTCAGTTTTTCCCGCGGGAACCGGCCCAATTCGCCGAAAAGCTCGATCGTCTCGCGAGCCGTGAGCCGAGGGTAGAGCGCCGTCGACGCCGTATGGAAACCAAGATGGCGGCGAACGACGTCCGGCTCCGCGAGGACGTCATGGCCCATGACGGCCGCGCGACCGGCGGTCGGCGCGAGGATCGTCGCGATCATGCGCAATGTGGTGGTCTTGCCCGCTCCGTTTGCGCCAAGCAGGCCCAGGATCTCCCCCGCACGGCATTCGAAATCGATTCCGTCCACGGCGCGCACCTCGCCTCGGCTCTCGTCGTGAAAAACCTTGGTCAATCCTTGAACGGAGACCGCCGCCTCGCTCATCCTTGATTCCCTCTCGTTTTCATCGGATCTCTCCCCAGCAGACGCGTCTTGACGAGCTTCATTAGAGTTCCCGGATATGCGCCGACGGCGACGTCCTCGAAACGCAACGCGAAAACCGCCAGGCAAACGAGACCGGCAATGAATACCATCGACGTGAAGACGGTCAGAGCGGCAGCAGGCCAATTGATCGAATCCAGAATCGCGCTTCTGACCATCAGCATCACGTTCGCGATCGGGATGAAAGCGGTGCGAGCGTCGAGCCGGATGCCCGGGCTTTGCACGAGAAGCATCGGAATAATCGTCACCAGGTAGAACGGCGTGATCATCGACTGGCCGTCCTTGAATGTCTTGGCGAACGAGGCAAAGACCATCATTCCGGCGGCCGCGAATCCGGACAGGAGCAACGCGCCCATGACGACGACCGGCAGCGCTTGCGGCTTGAGCGCAACGTCCATGCTCCCGCCGGCGCGTTCTATGATCGGCGCCAGGATCGGCTTGATCGTCGCCGCCATCGACGTGAAGTTGAGCAGCCCGGCGACGAGGCCGAAGGTCGTCACGCCGAGATACTTCGCCGCGACGATCGCGCGGCGCGGCGCCGGCGACGCCATGAGCGTCTCCCAGGTTCCGCGCTCGCGCTCACCCGCCGTCGCGTCGATCGCCGGATAGAAACAGCCGACGACGACCATGGCGGCGAAGAGAAGCGGAACGAGAAGCGACATGAAAAAGGCGCCCATCTGTTTCTTCGACGCTACGTTGCGCCGGTCCAGCGTGAAAACCCGCCAGGCGCTGGCGCCCAGACCGCGTGCCTGCGCCTCGTGTTCGAGCCATTGTTCACGATAGCGCTCCATCGCCTCACTCACGCGGGCGCGCGCCGTCTCGCTGCGCTCCTTCGACTTGTCGTAGGTAATGCGGGCCGTGAAATTGCCCCGCAAGAGTCCGGCGTTTTCTCCGGCCCGTAAGAATTCGACGGACGTATCGAGGGCGCCCTTTATCACACGATCGGCTGCCGCGCGCGCGCTCGTCGCTTCTTCGATCTGAATTCTAGGAATCGCTTCGAACTCTCGACGCAGAGCTTCATGGCCGTCCGGCCAGTCGATCACGGCGACACGCGCCACGAAGGTTTCCGATTGTCCGAGCGCAAACGTCATGCCGACGAAACCCAACCATAGGAGCAGCGGATAGAGAAGCGCTGGAATCAGGAGGCTGTTGACGACGATCGTCCGGTCGCGCAGCGCGCCACGCATCTCCATTCGATAAAGGATCCATACGTCGCGTATCATGAATCGATCGGCTTGCTCCTCATCAATAACTCAGGCAAGCGAATACGCAGTTTACAGTATTACGGTCAGGCGATGCCCAGGCGTTTGATCTTCAGGAGCAGGGCTTGACGAGAGATGCCAAGCGCCGCGGCGGTCCGTGAGCGATTCCCGGCGTGGTCGGCGAGCGTGGCAATGATTCGGCTTCTTTCGTGGTCCATGCGTGTCTCGCGTAACGGACGCTTCCGGATCGAGACGGCGTCCAGGACCTCAGGAGAGAAATTCCTATTGCTCAGTCGTCCTGATTCAGCGAGCGTGACCAGACGGCGCATCTCCCTGGCCAGCTCGCGCACGTTTCCCGGCCAGGCATGGCTCTCTATGACACGTGCGACTTCCGGAGTTATACGGGGCGCGGGCTTGCCTCGTTTTTTCGCCGCCGCTTGAACGAAAAATCGGGCCAGCTCGATAACGTCCGCTCCTCTCTCTCTTAACGGCGGAAGGCGAAGCACGAATCCCTGCAGCCGGTACATGAGGTCTTGGCGAAAGCATCCTTCGTCGACGCGCACGCGTAGCTCGACGTTCGCAGCCGTGACGAGTCGGACGTCGGCGCGCCGCGGCGTCGTCTCTCCCAGTCGGCAATAGGTGCCATCCTCACAGAATCGCAACAGCTTTGACTGACCGAGCGGGGTGAGATCCGCGACCTCATCCAAAAACAGCGTCCCTCCTTCTGCCCGCGAGACATATCCTTCGAGCGCGCGATCGGCGCCGGTAAACGCGCCCTTGGCGTGACCGAACATCTGCGCTTCGAACAACGTCTCCGGTATGGCCGCTGCATTGACGGGCACGAACGGACCAGTCCGTCGCGCCGAGCCGTCATGGACGGCGCGAGCGAAAAGCTCCTTGCCCGTTCCCGTCTCGCCATATATATGAATGGCGTCATCGGAAGTCGCGACCCGAGCCGTTATGTCACGCAGCTTCAGAATCGCCGGACAGCTCCCGATGATGCCGTCAGGCGCCTGCTCACGCTCGGCGTTCGACGGAACGAGATATGGCTCGATGAGGCGCGCGGTCTCCAGGAGCATCTGATACTGACGATCCGTCGGACGGTCGCGAAAATCGACGCACATACATGCCCCGCGCTCCATCGGGATGAGCACCGTATACGCCAGGCCATAGAGAGCTCGTGTGGGATGCGTCCAGAGACCAGGCGCCGCGAGCAGATCGATGACGCCTCCCAAGGTCGCTCTTCGCACCAGCTCCCAGGCAAGATCGTCCGGCGGCAGAGACGTGACGCCGGCTTCCGAGGAGCGAAGCTGCCACGCGTCGCGTCCAAGGAGAACGACGATGCGACTCCAACCCAAGAGGTCATGCGACGTCCTGCCGAAAAGCTTGAGCGCTTCCGCGACTCCGCCGGATCCGTATAAATCTCGAGCCAGGTCGACGATCGTCGTCATGGTCGCGTCCCGAGCGATCTCGATTTCCTGCGGCTCAAGACGCTGCGTATCGTCATGCATCCGATCGCCGAAGAACGCCCGGACTTCGCGCAGACAGAGAGTGAGGAGCGGACGATCGCCAAAACGTTCAAGCTCGTGAATGGCGGTCACGACTCGGGGATCGTCGGCTTCGACGTCATGCGCCATGGCAAGCCCCAATCTCGCCGCCGACTGCATGTCCTGTCGGCCGGCGCTGAGACGGAGCGCCTGCTCCAATCCGAGTTTTGCCTGCGTGCCGTCGCCCAGTCGTAGCAGAATGCGTCCCAGGGCAAGATGGGCCCATGCGCGAAGATGACGTCGCGTCACGGGCGCCAAATGCACGGCGCGTCGCGACTGGACCAGAGCTTCCCTTTCTCTGCCAAGCTCCAGCAACGCTTGACTGCGCCGAATCCAACCCCAGATCTGCCCGGCCTCGTCCCGCGCCAAACCGAACAGCGCCGTGGCCTCCGCGGCTGAACGTTCCGCCGCCGACGCGTCGGAGAGGGCCAGGTGGATGTCCGTGAGCAACAGCAGGATCTCGGCCGCCGAGCGCGGGTCGTCGTCATGTTTCGCGCCGGTTTCGCGGCCGTGTTCAAGCGCGGAGCGCGCCGCATCGAGGTCGCCGGCGGCCATCTCGACGGCGGCGTGTTGAAGGTCGACGAAGAAGTTCTCGCCGACATCGCCGGTCTCTTGGAAGAGCCGCACCGCCTGTCGCAGCTCTTCTCGAGCCGTGTCCCATTTTCCCAGATCGACGAACACCGCCCCCAGCTCCGCGCGCGCGCGCGCCAGAGCGCCGCTTCTTCCCGAATCGACGAGTCTTTCGATGCGTTTCGCATGCATCTGGAGCGCCTCATCGAGGCGGCCGGCGTCGCGCAGGATCGACGCCTCCTGCTCGAATGTTCGGTCGACGCCGTCGTGCAATCCGATCTCGAGATACAGAGAACGCGCACGCCACAGGTGTCTTATGGCGCGCTCGACGTCATGCTCTCTCCAGGAGAGCAACGCACTGACCTCCGCGAGACGCGCCAGCGTCGCTTCCGCCTTCGCCCGCTGCGCCGCCAGATTCGACTCTCGCAAGGCCCTTCTGATCTCTCCGAGATGCCAGAGAGCCGTGGCGGACGCTATCCGGAGGCGCGCCGTCAGGTCCGCATCTTCGGGACGGCGTTTCAAGGCGCGCCCGCAAAGCGCCAGCGCCTCGCGATAGCGCCTGAGATGGAGCAGGGCGTCGATCTCGATAAGCGCCATGAGCGCGGGCGCGATGTCGAGCGGCCGCCGGCGAGCCAGCCGCAGATGCTCGATGGCTCGCGCGTAATGGCCGTCACGCAGCGAACATCGAGCCTGTCTGATGTGGCTGGAAGCGCCGCTCGCAACGGAATCGAATACCGGACGGACTTCATGACACTCCACGGTGATCCTCCCTGCGGGAAGAACGTCGTTTCTCGTGCTCGAATCAGCCGCTTCAAACTGAGGCGTCTATGGCGACGGAGGATAATGACAGTCGGCGCCTCCGACAATCGCGGTTGTGACGGTTTCAGGCGCTGTCACATTCAACCTGCCGTGATTCACCCAGCGTCACGATGATCGGCATAAAAGCATGAGCGGCGCCGGATGTTGGCTTTTACGTGCCCGCGTTCTAAAGTAGACGGCGACGCCGAGAACGCACGATGGCGATACGATCGATCGTCACTTACGGCCACCCCGCGCTCCACTCGCCCGCCGCGCCGGTTGCGGATATCGATGACGGCGTGCGCGAGCTGATTCGAGACATGGTCGACACGATGTACGCGACTTCCGGCATCGGCCTAGCCGCTCCTCAGGTCGGGGAGCCTTGGCGCGTCATCGTCATCGATCTCTCACTGGGCGAGGATGCGGCGCAACTCATCAGAATGGTCAATCCGGAGATCGTCGAGCAACAGGGCGAGCAACGGCACGAAGAGGGCTGCCTGTCGGTCCCCGGCTATTCCGGTCTTCCAGTGCGGCCCGCGCGCATGCGGGTCCGCGGTCTGAATCCGGACGGTCGCGAGCAGGTCGTCACCGCCACGGACCTGCTGGCTCGCGCGTTCAGTCACGAAATCGACCACATTGAGGGTCGGCTCTTCGTCGACCGTCTGTCGCCCCTGAAGCGCGATCTTCTCAAAAGAAAGCTGCGCCGGCGCATCCGTCAAGACGATTGGGAGAGATAAGTGCGCCTGGTTTTTTTCGGCAGCGGTTCCTTTGCCGTGCCTTCGCTTCAGGCGCTTTTTGACCATGGTCACGACATGGCCTGCGTCGTCACTCAGCCTGATCGTCCCGGCGGCCGGGGGCTCGTTCCGAAACCGCCGCCGGTCAAGATCCGCGCTCTGGATCTCGGCCTGCTCGTCACGCAGCCGGAAAACGTGCGCTCTCGAGAGCTCGTCGATCGCTTGCGCGCTTTCACGCCGGACGTTCAAGTCGTGGCCGCTTATGGCCGTATCCTGCCGCCGGCGATCTTCGATCTTCCTCTTCTCGGCACGATCAACGTTCACGCCTCTCTCCTCCCTCTCTATCGCGGCGCGGCTCCGATACAATGGGCCATCGCCAGGGGAGAAAGTGAGACAGGCGTGACGATCATGCGCATCGAAGAAGGTCTGGACACGGGCCCGATTTATCTCTCGGCTTGCACGCCCATCGACGAAGACGAGACTTACTCGAACCTCGAACCGCGCCTGGCGCGACTCGGCGCCGATCTTCTCGCTCGCGTTCTGCCTCAAATCGAGTCCGGACGCCTTAGACCCGTTCCCCAAGACCATGCTCGCGCGACTCTTGCGCCGATGTTGAGCAAAAAAGACTCGTATCTGGATTGGAGCCGTCCCGCCGAAGAGCTGGCGCGGCGCATACGCGCGTTTCATCCCTGGCCTGGATCGACCATCTTCCATGGCAGCCGCCCGATTCGAGTCATCAGCGCGCGCTCCATGCCGCCGTCCGCTCCGTGCAAAGACGACGCCGGAACGATCGTCGCAATCGACCGCGAGGGAATGGTCGTGGTCTGCGGCGAAGGTTCGAGACTCCATATTCTCGCGCTTCAGCCCGAGAGCCGCCGCGCGATGTCCGCCGCGGCTTTTGCCGCCGGCGCGCGACTCAAACCGGGTTTCCGTTTCAACCTCGGCCGTTTTTCCATCCCGAATCGCTCGTGAAACGCTCCGCGCGGAAATGGCGGCGATCTGGGGAGTACGGGCCCTTCCTACGACCATGATCGACTATTGAACACGACAACTCATTCCCGGGCGCTGGCGTTGGATGCTCTCATGAGAGTGGAGACCGGGCCGGGCACAATCGCGGACATTCTGGCCACGAAACGTTTCGAAACGCTGGATGCTCGCGATCGCGCCTTCCTGCATGAGTTGCTCCTGGGCACCCTTCGTCATCGCGGCTCGGTCGATCAGGCCTTGAATGCCGCTCTCGACCGTCCTATCGAAGAACTGTCCCCGCCGGCCCTCATCGCCGTTCTTCGACTCGGCGCATACCAGCTCTTGCGCATGCGCGTGCCACGACATGCGGCTGTGTCCCAATCGGTCTCGCTGGCCCGCCGCCGGGTGCCTCGCGCCTCGGGCCTGGTGAACGCCGTGTTGCGGCGACTGGCGCGCGACGGTCCTCCGGCGAGTCCCGATCCGGCGATCGATCCCATCGCCTGGTTAACGACGGAAGGCTCGCTGCCACGATGGCTAGCGGAGCGATGGACGGATCGCCTCGGCGTGGACCGAGCCTTGAAGCGCGCACGGGCGTTCCTCGAGCCGCCTCCGTTGACGTATCGGCTCAATCCACGTTCCTCCGAAAAAGCGCATGCACGAGTCCTTGCAGCGGCGACCGTTCCGCCCCGGCGACTCGTCGTGCCGGGAGCGTGGGCGGCTCGAAGCGGACGTCTCGGCGATCTCTCGCAACGAAATCTGATTTACTTACAGGATCAAGGTTCTCAACTTGCTGCGCATCTGGCGGCCCGGCCCGGACTGATCCTCGATGCCTGTGCCGCGCCGGGAGGCAAAGCCAGCTTGATGGGAGATCTGTTCGGCGGTGGATGTCTCGTGATCGCCTCCGAAACTTCTCCCAGGCGTCTGCTTACGATGTCCAAGCTTGTGGACGCCTGGGGATCGACGAACGTTCGCTGTGTCGGCGCCGATGCGCTTCGCCCGCCATTCCGGGTTCGTTTCGATTCGGTGCTCATCGATGCGCCATGCACCGGCCTCGGAACACTGGGCCGGCGGCCAGATATTCGCTGGCGGACGAAACCCGAGGACATCGTACGCCAAGCCAATCGCCAGATCGCGCTGGCCATCCGACTGGCGCCCCTGGTCAAGCCCGGCGGATGGCTCGTCTATAGCACTTGTTCCTCTGAGCGCGAAGAAAACGAGTTTGTTATTGAAGCATTGCTGTCGGATTTCCCGGAATTCCACTCGGCTTCAGCACCCGCCTGGGCCGGCCACTTCTCGGACGCCACCTTCTTTCGGACGCTTCCTGAACGCGACGGCGGGGACGCGTTCTTCGTTGCCGCGCTCGAACGCAGCGCATGAAATCGGCGGGCGATCAAACGACGGATTCACTCGCGTCATCATCTCGTGCTAATCTCGCCTTGGCTATAGAGGAGGGCTCTGCTCCACCTTGCGATTGCGGCGCCTGCCGATCACGATACTGAAAGCCGGCGTCTTGACTGCTGGACTCGCCGTGACCGCTTTTTTAAGCGCTTTCGTCACAATGAGTCTGGTTCTCGCGGCTCAGGAAGTCACCGTGCCAGATCTCGTCGGGCGTCGAACGTTGGAGGCGGATGCGATCGCCGCGCGTCATGGTTTACTGATCAAGATCGAGGGCAGTCGATATGATCCTGAAATCGAGCACGATCACGTCGTCACCCAATCACCCGCGGCGGGAAGCACTCTTAAGAGCCATCGGAGCGTCCGACTCTGGCTCAGCCGTGGACGAAGGCAGCGATCCATTCCGGCGCTGGAGGGCATGTCCGTCAGAACTGCGCGTCTTGCGTTGGATCAATCCGGAGTCCTGTTCAGACGAATGATTGAAGTCGACGACGTTGCGCCGGAGGGTGTTGTCCTTGTGCAACACCCTGCGCCCGGTGAAACCGAAGACGTGGGTGAAGGAGTCTCATTTATTGTGAGCCGCGGACCGATAGGATTCACGCGCATCATGCCGGATCTCATCGGGTTGAAAGCCGAGGATATCCTCGAACGACTAAATGCGGCGGGATTGAAAGTCGCCGATATTCGATATCGACCTTATGCAGGAATCGAAATCGGAACCATCTTGCGACAGACGCCGTCGGCAGGTCATCCCGTCAACCCACGTTCGAGCGTCAGTATCGAGTTGAGCTCCGTTTCCCAATGAAACGCCTTACTTGTCCAATCGTTGAATGCTCTTGGAGGCCCTACCGTTGTTAAATCCGAAACATCGAAGCATGAACAGCTTTCAATTCTGGACGCGACAAATCGTTCTGAAATCGGCGATCCTCGCGCTGATATCCTGCCCAGGCTGTCGCCACTCGGCGTCAGTCGATATCGCCACCCTCTCCATCGCCAGCGATCGAGCGCTATGGGAGGCCAGTCAGAAGGAGATTGGGAAAAAGCGTTGGGAACCGGCGCGTCAACACCTCAAACGCATTATCGACGGCTATCCCCGAAGCGAATACCAGCCGCTCGCGCGTCTTGCCCTCGCGGACAGTTACTATGAAGAAGGGGGTTCGGCGAACTACATTCTCTCGGCCTCCGAATATCGTGATTTCCAGACGCTTTTCCCCTCGCATAATCGCGCGGATTACGCTCAGTTTCGGATAGCGGAATGTTTTTTTAAACAGCATCATGGCGCGGATCGCGACCAAACCCATACAGTCCGCGCTGTCGAAGAATACAGCCGCCTTATCGACCTCTACCCTTCCTCCCCTTTGGTTGAAGAAGCTCGCAAAAAACTGAAAGCGTGCCGCGAAATTCTTGCGCGTTCCGAGTTCCTCGTCGGCCTTTTCTATGAACGAACACGCAAGTCTTTCCATTCGGCGATCCTTCGATATGAGCATCTCCTGGAAGAATATCCTGAGTACTCGCAAACTGATGAAATCCTCCTGAGGCTTGCGAATTGCCTTGCGCGCATCGGTCGTTCAGCGGAAGCACGCCCACATCTCCAGCGTCTGATCGACTCCTATCCTGCCAGTCGACATGTCGATTCCGCTCGCCGCCTTCTCTCGGGACTACCGGAAAACCCGCCCATGCCACAATCGAGCACTTCACCGGCCACCAGCGGATGAGTCTCAAGTTTCACTTGAAGTTCTGCAAAAAACCCTTGACAAACACATTGTTTTCTTGCTAGCCTCAAGTCG
>JAFGSN010000022.1 GCA_016934575.1 Vicinamibacteria bacterium | reverse complement strand
TCCAAGACGGCTTCCCGCGCTTGTCCTGCCTGACGCCCTTGTCGCGCCGGAGCGGGATGTTCATGCCGTCCGTCCGCTCCAGCCAGTCGAACACGCGCCGATTGAGCTTCTCGACGAGCTTCTTGTGCTTCGGGCTGTCGATCAGATTGCGACGCTCCTCGGGATCCTCCTTGATGTCGTAGAGCTCGTCTACGTCCCAGACGCCATGGTAGCGGATGTACTTGTGGCGTTCGGTGCGGATGCCGTAAACCGTCGGCGTCTGCGGGAAATTACGCTCCCAGTAGTACTCGTAGAAGACGGCGTCCCGCCAGCGAATCTTCCGGCCCATGAGAAGCGGCAGAAAGGAGCGGCCGTCCATCCTCTCGGGCGGACGCAGGCCGGCGGCATCGAGGATCGTGGGCGCGACGTCGATGTTCTGAACCATGGCCTTGATCTTGGCGCCCGGCGCGATGATCTCGGGGCAACAGGCCAGCATCGGCACGCGCATGGACTCCTCATACATGTGGCGCTTGTCGATGAGCCCGTGCTCGCCGAACGAGAAGCCGTTGTCGCCCATGTAGATGACGAGCGTGGAACAGTCAAGTCCCAGCTCGCCGAGGCCGTCGAGCACGCGGCCGATGCTTTCGTCGAGCGCCAGCAGCGTCTCGCAATAGCGCCGGTAGAAGGAATCGAAGTCGAGCGCGTCGTGGTACATGAAATCCACGCCGTGCCAGCTATCGCGCTGCTCGCGCACCCAGTCGGGTTTTCCGCGGTAGTTCTCCTCGCTATCGGCCATCGTCGCCGGATAGGAGAGCGGGACGCCGTCATACCGGCCCAGATGGCGCTCGGCCGGCTCGAACATGGCGTGCACGGCCTTGTGCGAGAGATACAGAAAGAAGGGTTTGTTCCGATCTTTCTTGAGCCACTCCAGGGCGTGGTCGGTCAGGATGTCGGTGACGTAACCCTTGCGCTTGACGCGGTCGCCGTCCACGTTCAGCAACGGATCGTGGTACTCGCCCTGGCCGCGAAAACTCACCCAGTGATCGAATCCAGGCCGGGGATCGTCATTGTCGTCGCCTATGTGCCACTTGCCGATGAAGGCCGTCTCGTATCCGGCCTGTTGAAGATACTGGGGAAAGAACACGACTCCTTCCGGCACTGCTGTGTTGTTGTCCACGACGCCATGCCTGTGGGAGTAGAGGCCGGTCAGAATCGACGCGCGACTGGGCGAGCAGAGCGCCGTGGTCACCGTGGCGTTCTCCAGATGGGCGCCGTCGCACGCCAGTCGATCCATGTTGGGCGTTTCGAGAAATCCGGGCTTGCCGAGAAAACCCATGAAGTCGAAGCGATGGTCGTCGCTCACGATCAAGACGATGTTGCGCGGCTTCGCGCTCTCGCTCGACTCGACATGCTCGGCGTCCGTGTGTTCGGCCTCGGCCAAGGGCAGCGCGGCGGCGGCGCCGAGGGCGCCCAGAAACTCGCGTCTCGACGCCTTCCCCTCGTTGCGCTCCACGCCGGCTCCTCCTCGCGTTCCAGATTGCCGTCAAAGACTACGCCGACGTTTCATGAAGTGTCAAGGTACTGTCGGCGTTCCGGCGTCCCGGGGCGTTACCTTTTCTCCTGAATATGACTATCCTATTTGTCAGTCGAGAAGAGGTGAAGATATGCGGGAATCGGGGTTCAACGAGGACAATCCTTTCGACGCCATGGTCGCCCGTTTTGACGTGGCGGCGAAGAAACTGAAGCTGGACGAAGGGCTCTATCAGGTGCTCGTCACGCCCGATCGGGAGATCGGAGTGGCCGTCCCGGTTCAAATGGACGACGGTTCATTGAGGGTCTTCAAGGGATATCGCGTCCAGCACAATCTGGCGCGCGGCCCGGCCAAGGGCGGCCTTCGCTATTCGCCGGACGTGACGCTCGATGAGATTCGCGCCCTGGCCGCCTGGATGACGTGGAAGTGCGCCGTGGTCAACATCCCCTTCGGCGGCGGCAAGGGCGGTATCGTCTGCGATCCCGCGCGCCTGTCCCAGGGAGAGCTGGAACGTATCACGCGACGATATACAGCGTCTCTGATCGACGTTCTTGGCCCCGAGAGAGACGTGATGGCTCCGGACGTCAACACCGACGAGCGCGTGATGGCCTGGGTCATGGACACCTACTCCATGCACGTTCGACATACGGTCACCGGCGTCGTCACGGGAAAGCCGCTGGATCTGGGCGGCTCCGTTGGACGTCACGGGGCGACGGGCCGGGGATGCAAGATCGTGACGGACCGCGCCATCTCCCGCTTCAACATGAGTCGCGAGAACACGAAGGTCATCATCCAGGGTTTCGGCAACGTCGGCTCGATGGCCGCCCGGGATTTTTACGAGAGCGGCTATTCGGTCGTGGGGATCTCCGACGTCAGCAGCGGCCTCTACAATCCGTCGGGAATCGACGTCGCGCGGCTCCTGGAGCATTGCCGGGAGGCCAAGACGGTCGCCGGCTTCGCCGGCGCGGATCCCATCGATGGGAAAGATCTGCTGGAGCAGCGCTGCGACGTTCTAGTCCCCGCTGCCACGGAAAATCAGATCACCAGTCGGAACGCGGATCTCATCAAGGCCAAGATCGTCTGCGAAGGCGCCAACGGTCCGACGACGCCCATGGCCGACCAGGTTCTCTTCGACAAGAAGATCTTCATCATTCCCGACATTCTGGCCAACGCCGGCGGCGTCACGGTCTCGTACTTCGAGTGGGTTCAGGACCGCATGGGCTACTTCTGGAACGCGCGCACCGTCAACGAGCGCCTGGAAGAGATCATGACCAACGGCTTCGACACGGTGGCCGCCTATGCCGACCAGCATCAGGTGAACATGCGCATCGCGGCCTACATGCTGGCCATCGACCGGGTGGCGTTCACGACCCGGGAGCGAGGAATCTACGCTTAAGCGAAATCACGCGCTCAGGGGCGCGACGGATACGCCCCAGGCCCGCGCGGATCCTGCTCCTGCCAGCCGAGGAGCCGGCGGACCTCGCCGGGGAGAGGATCGGCCGCGGACGGCGCCGATAAGTCCGTTATCGGCTCGTAGTTGCCCAACTCCATGCTCTTGAAAAGCGAGCCGTGGTACCCGTTCAAGTATCGACCGCGCGCCTCGAAGTCCGGATGCAGCTTGTTGAGACCCTCGAGCGAGTCGAGCGCGAGGAGGCATTTCTCGCCCGCTACCGGGCTCCACTCCATCAGAGCGCGCGAGGTCGCTTCACCGAGCCGTACATAGACGTTGTCGTCGAGTCGGGTCACTTGCGGTCGGGTGAGCCGCGCGCACAAGGACTCGCGCTGAACGAACCGCGCCAGCGGCCCCTGGAACGACTCGTCAGCCGCCAGCAGATTCCCGACAAAGACATGGCCGTCGCGTTCGTCGACGTCCGGACCGGCGCTGGGATGCCAGCCGAAGTGGTCGCCGACCGCGCTTCTCTCCGTGCGCTCGAACGCGGCGGGCGTGTTGACCAGGGTGTTGTTGTATATCCGGACGTTCGAGCTGTTGAGCACGCGGATGCCGTTCTGGCAATTGATGAACACGTTTCCGGCGCAGATCGCGCCTTTCGAGATCTCGAAGAAAAACCCGTCGAGAGCGCCCTCGACCCAATTGTTGACGAACACGCCGTCAACGTTGCCGACGTCGTACCAGATTCCATTGGAGTGCGGCTGGTCCGTGACGTAGTTGTCTCGGCAGGTGACGCGGTAAGACTGGTTGAAAATCTTGACCGCGGACGGAAAATATCCGGTGATCCGCTCGATGTTGTTCCGTCTGAAGACGTTTTTCTCAAGAAGGACGTCGGCCGAGCCAATGATGTAAACGCCCTCCGTGCTCGTATCGCTGATGAGACAGCGCCGCATCGTCAGCTTGTCGCCGCGGAAGTAACCCGCCACTCGGGAACAGTAAGTGATCGTGACGTCCTCCAGCGTCGTGCCGACGACATCCTTGCCGAACGTCGCGGGATCGGCCAGGCCCTCGGGCTCGCGCCCTTCGATATCGATCGCCAGAGTGGCGTACTGGGTGAAAGTGATTCCGCGAATCACCGGCCCTTTGCCGTCCGAGGCCTTTCCATGACAGGCGCCGGTCGTCCGAACAAGCGCGCCGTCAAACGCCGTGATTTCAACCAGGCGGTTCGCCGGATCGACGCCGATGAAGACGTGGCCGGCCTGGTAATCGATATAGTACGAGTTTTCATCGAGCTCGCCTTCCCATCCGGCCGATTGCAGAAACTTGCCGTCGATGAAGACCATGTCGTTGTTGAACCGATGGAGCGGCGTTCGCATGCCTTCGCGTTCGCGCCGCCACCAGCTCTGAGGCGCGACGGGAAACAAACGCGACCAGGATGTCCTCCACACGCCGTCACGCAAGGCCTGCCATTCGGTCGCGACCAGCGTCCCCTTCAGGATCGGCCGCTCGTCGGCATAGGGCTGGATCGTGATTCCCTGGTTCAGCTTCAGGCCGCCTGTCCGATAGACTCCGCCGCGCATTACGATCGCGTCGCCGGTCACGACGCGCGCGATGGCCGCCTCCAGGGTCGTGGGCCGGTCGAGCGTCGTTCCGGAATCGCCGGCCTGTCCGTCAGGCGCCACGAAGTAGATGTGAGCGGCATCCTCCGGGAGGTCATAGCTCCGCGGGAGCGGACCGTAGGGGCCGCCGGACGGTTGCGCCCAGCTCGGCGCCGATCCGAGGAAAAGGACGAGGCCGAACGCCGCGGACAGCCGCCTCGCTCCAGGCATCGCGCGGCCGGCCAGGTTCCGATCAAGCTTTGCCGTTTGTTGCGGATTCATATCGATTCCTTTCGGGCGATGAATAAATGATTAACTGGAAAGAAGCGGTCGACGAGCGGAGCTTCCGCCGATCGCGCCACGACCGTATGCGCAGGCGCAGCGACCGCCATTGACGCGTTCCACGCGTCATCCCTCGCCTTCCATCGCAAAGACAAGGTATCGCGTTATCGGAAAGCCTGTCAATCCTGGGCGATATCGACCCTGTGACCGGCGTCCGGCATGTGATACGCTTGAGATCGGTCTATCATGAGACCATGAGGAGAGGTGCTGGAGCGGCCGAACAGGGCAGATTGCTAATCTGTTGTGGGGGTTAAAACTCCCACCGGGGGTTCGAATCCCCCCCTCTCCGCCAGGATCCAACGGCATTTTCTTTATCTTGGCGAACGACCGAGCGGTCGATATGAGAAGCGCCGCCACGAAATGAGATCGCATCTCGCTTCAAAGTGAAAGGTGTTTGACACAGATGTCACGGTCTGGATACTCTACGTCACGGGAGGTTAAGAGATGACCCGCCGTCCCGACCTGATCGATCAGTTCACCGAACTGGTCGTCGGCGCCGACGATCCGAAGCGACTCGCCGAGCAGACGCTGGAAGTCGTGATGTCTCTCACCAATGGACGTTGCGGCGCGGTGTTTTTCCGCGACGGCGAGCACATCCGGCTTTTCGCGTCGCGCGCGATCGATCAGGCGGCGCTGGACGCGGCGCAATGGGCCTGGACGGAACACCGAAGATTGATCATGCGCGGCGAGACGTACTATGTGCCCGAACGCTCGGCCGAGCCGGGACTGCCGGCGGGCAGCGCCACGGACGCCATGAGCTTTGTCCTCGTTCCGGTTTTCGAGGGCGAGTCTCTCGTCGCGCTGCTCTACGTGGACAGCCGCGATCCGCGTTTCTGCGAAAGTCATGACCTGGAACGTCTGCAGAAATTCACGCGGATCGTCGCCAAGGCCGTGAGCACGGAAGCGACGCAGCCTCCGCTGACGACCGAGGTGTGGCAGACGTACCTGGAACGAACGCCGGTCGAGGACATGGAGCGCGAGAAGCTCCTGTTGCTTCTCAACCGCAACGAATGGAACATCGCCCGCGTGGCTCGCATGATGGGCGTCACGAGGCGAACGGTCTATCTTCGGCTTCGTCGTTACGACATACCGCGCGAACGCATTTACAAGTCGCAGGCGCGACGTCGGGCGAAGGTTTAGCTGAAAACGTCATGTTTCACCCCACCGAACGGAGAGCAAGAACGAGATTTTGCTACGCACTACGAGCGGCTCGAACAAGTCGCGGGAAGGAGCAAGCTTTGATGTTAAAGTGGATGCTATCGTTGATCTTGTCCTTGGCGGCCGCGGAAGCGTTCGCCTTCCAGTCAGCCGAGGCAAGCGTCGAATCCGCGCAGGCTTACACCCAGGGTTATGCGGCCGTGACTCAGAAGGACTGGGCGGCCGCCATTCCACTCTTGGAAAAAGCCGTATCGCTGAATCCGGAGATGTTCGTCTCGCATTTCTGGATCGGCGTTTCCTATCAAGCCCAGAACAACGCCGAGAAGGCCATCGAGCACTATAAGACTTTTGTCGCCAAGGCCGGCGCGGATCCCGGCTCGACGAGTCTGGTGCAGCAGGCGACGCGCGAGTGCGGCGTCATACTCGCCAAGCAAAAGAAGCTGGCCGAGGCTACGCCCTTGCTCGAAAAGGCCGTGGCGGCCAAGGCCGACGACGTGGAAGCGCGCTACCTGCTCGGCCTAGCGTTGCTGTCGTCCGAGAACAAGGACGGCGCCGAAGCACATTTCGCCAAGCTCATGGAGCTGAAGCCGGATTTCGCCCTGCCTTTCTGGTACGCCGGACGCATCGCCTACGACCGCAAGGACGATGAAGCGGCCCGGAGCCGTCTCGAAGGATTCCTGGCGCTCAATCCGGAAAAGACGCAAGCGGCCGCGGCGCATCTGATGCTCGGCAATCTCGCTCTTCGAATGGACTCCTCGGAGCGCGCTCTGACGCATTTCGAGAAGTACCTCGAAGTCAATCCGGCGGGCGCTCAAGCCGACGCCGTGCGCAAGAACGTCGAAAGCCTGAAGGCCGGGGCATCGGCGGCGCCGAAGAGCGAATCGTCCGGAGATACGCAAGAATAACGCGCGTCATCGGCAGTCGACGGCCCGCTCGGTTTACGTCATGTTGACTACCTTGGCGGCTGTCTCTATCATGATCGTGCGTGTCGGTGGCGCTATCGTCTAGGGGTTAGGACGGGTGGTTCTCAGCCATCAAACCGGGGTTCGAATCCCCGTAGCGCTACCATTCATCGTTTTGATAACGGCGCGATGAAAGGCGCCGCTTCATATCTTTCCAGCTTTTTTTGTCGTATTTGAATCTTCCGCCGTTGTGATATATCCTCATTTTTAGCTCGTATAAAATGATCGCGTCCGCGCTCATGAGGTCAGCGAGCCGGCCGCGTTGGAGGTAGCATATAAAAATGGCCACTTTCGCAGCCGCATTGAGAACGGAGATCCGCCGTCTCGCAGCGAAGGACATGAAGCGGACGTTGCATTCCGTCAGGAGAATGCAACGGCAACTCACCACCCTGCGTCTCGTGAACAGCGGACAACAACGCACGATCACGAACCTGGAACGAAAACTGGCGAAAGTCCAGGAAAAGGTGCGCTTGCGGGGCAAAAGCGCCGTCCCCGCCCAGGGACGCCCCCGTATTCAACCGACGGAGATCCATTCCATCCGCAAAAGACTGGGGCTGTCACGCCTCAAGTTCGCCAAGCTCGTCGGCGTGAGCCCGGGATCGATTTTCGGCTGGGAGCACGGCCGAACACAGCCGCGCGGCGAGAGCGTGGTCCGCTTGCGCAAGCTGGAAAAACAGAAGGACGAGGCCGGCCCGTCGAAGAAGCGCGCCGCCAAGAAAACGCCCGCTCCGCAAAACCGAGCGCAAGGCAAGAAAGCGCGCCGACTCCGCGGCTAGACCGTAAGGCCTGAAACGTCTCGTGTCGACGAGACGGGACGCCCGCTCAGCTCGCCGATTCGTTCTCCGGCTCGGGCGGAGTCTCCTCGTTTTTTCGCTCCGAAGAGCCGCGGAGCCATGACAAGAAGGAAAGCGTGCCGCGCGCGCGCTGGGACGTTTCCTGGCCCTCCGGCGCTGGAGCTTCCGGCGCGGATCGGTCGCCGGAAGACCGTGCGTGTTCCGGCGGCGGTTCTTCCCGCTCCGACTCGATCGGCGGTTCCGCGCCGAGCACGGCCGCCGGACGCGGACGCCGGCTGCGGCCGCGACGCCGTCGCGGCGCGCGACCGCCGTTGGCCGCCGCGGAGTCGGAGGCGTTCGCGGCATGCGTTTCGCTCGCCGCCGACGACGAGCTCGAGTCGACGCCGAGATCCTCCACGATGTAACTGCCGGATCGTTGATCGCGGCGCAGGGTCACGATGCCGCGGCGTTGCGCGTCCTCGAGCAGATGAGAGAAGCTCCGGAAGCCATAGTACCCCTCATTGAACGAAGGACGCTTGCGCTTCATCGTCTCCTTGACCATCGATCCCCAGAGTATCTCCTTGTTCTCGCGCTGGAGGGCGACGATCGAGTCGATCAAGAGCGCGAAGCACTCCTGCACCTTCTCGGGCACGTTCGCGATCTGCGGCAGCGGACGCTCGCTTCCGCGCACGAGGTCTTCGTAGAAGATGAACTCGTCGCAGTTTTCGATGAGCAGGTCCGACGTCGAGTTCTTGACGCCGAGCCCGATGACGTACTTGTTGTTCTCCTTGAGCTTGGAAACCAGCGGCGAAAAATCAGAGTCGCCCGACGCGACGACGAAGCAATTGATGTGCTCTTTCTGGAAGGACATGTCCATGGCGTCGACGACCAGGCGTATATCGGCGGAGTTCTTGCCGCCCAGCGACTTCTGAGGAACCTCGATCAGCTCGATCGCCGCCTCGTGAAAGCTGCGCTTGTAGTCGGAGTAGCGGCTCCAGTCAGCGTACGCCTTCTTCACCAGCAGCTTGCCTTTGTCGAGCAGTCGTTCCAGAACGAGGTTGACGTTGAATTTACGATAATGCGCGTCGCGCACGCCGATCGCGATGTTCTCGAAGTCGATGAACAGCGCCAGCCGTTGCTCGTCCTGTGGTGTCGTCGCCAAGTGTCTTCTCCTCCAAAGCGTCCGCCGTCGCGGCTGCAACCGCCTCTTGAGTAGACAGGTTAACATACGGTCCGACCCATATGCCAGGGAACGCGCTCCCCGCAAGCCGAGCGTTTGGCTCGAACGCCGTCCCGGCGTCCACTCCGGCGTCTCGACGTCGCGCCGCGTTGCTCGCCCCGAATCGCTGTGATAACCTTTTTACGGCCATTGGGTTGCAGTTGTCCTCCCCATCTGACGCTCCTCGCAAACCGGATGCTTCGACAAACGAGGGCTGGGCGCGCGCGATGCGGGACGCGGGTCCTTATCTTGGTCTCGGGACAAGCCTGGCCCTGACGGTCATCCTCGGATTCGGAGCCGGACGCTGGGCCGACGGGCGGCTGAATAGCGATCCGCTCTTGACGTTGATGGGATCGTTCGTGGGCCTCGCGGCAGGTCTTTACGGATTCTTCAGGACGGTATTGAGGAAAAGGACGTGAATTTCATTAAGTACTCGGCTCTGAGCTGCGGTTTTTGCGCGGCGTCGCTGGCCGTTCTTCTTCTCGCGGATGCGCTCAACGAGCGAGACCGTTCGGCCGTCATCCTGGGCGGCGTCGTGGCGACCGTGAATGCGATCCTCGCCTACCTCTTCGTTCTGCTCGCCTCGCGCCGTTCGGCGCGCGCTTTCATGGGTTTCGTTCTGGGCGGAATGATCGGCCGCATGGCCTTCATGCTCGCCGCGGTTTTCTTGGCGATCGTCCGGCTCGGGTTTCCCCGCGTGCCGCTCGCCGTCTCGCTTCTGAGCTACTTCACGCTTTACCTCGTTTTCGAACTGGCCGTTCTTCACCAGCGCGCAAAGGGAAGCGAGGCGCTGTCATGAAGTCGCTTCCGTTCTTCGTGAGCGCCGCCGGGCAGGCCGCCGCGAGTCATGCCGTCGAAGAGCACGCGGCCGCGGGCCAGAATCCCGCCGCGGTCATCATGCACCACGCCTCCGATCATGCGATCTGGGGTCTTCCATCCCGGCATCTGGCCTTCTTCGCGCTCGCGGCGCTGCTCGTCATCTTCATCGTGCGCCTCGCCATGCGCGGTTACCGCAAAGGCATCCCTCACGGCCTGGCGGCCTTCGTCGAGATGCTCGTGTTGTTCGTCCGCGACGAGATCGCCGAAAAGAACATCGGTCATGACAGCCGTAAGTTCACGCCGCTCTTGTGCAGCTTCTTCTTCTTCATTCTTGTCGCCGCGTTTCTCGGCTTGATGCCGTTCGCCGCCACCTCGACCGGCAACATCGCCGTGACGATGGCCCTCGCCACGGTGTCGTTCTTCGCCCAGCAGTACGCCGGAATATCGAGGTTCGGCCTTGCCGGTCACTTCAAGAATCTCATACCGGCCGGACTTCCGTTCTGGATGCTGCCGGTGATGATTCCGATCGAGATCCTGGGCCTCTTCACCAAGCCGTTCGCGCTGATGGTGCGTCTTTTCGCCAACATGCTCGCCGGTCATATCGTCATAACGACTCTGCTCGTCCTGATTCCGATGATGGCGCGGACGAGCGCCCTCTTCGGCGCCGCGATCGCTCCGGTCTCGCTCGGGCTCTCGCTGTTCATCATGCTGCTCGAGATCCTGGTCGCCTTCATCCAGGCGTTCATCTTCACGCTGCTGTCCGCGATCTTCATCGGTATGTTCGCGCATCCCGCGCACTGAGGTTTCGGAAGCTGGCCTTGACACAAGGAGAAAAGAAATGGATCCCAAAGGTCTTGCATACTTCGCGTCCGGCATCGGCGCGGCGATCATCATCATCGGCGGCGCTTCAGGCATCGGACGCCTGGCCACGGCCGCCATGGAGGGCATCGCGCGCCAGCCCAACGCGGCCGGCGACATCCGCCTGTCCATGATCATCGCGGCCGGCATGATCGAAGGCGCCACGTTTTTCGCCCTCATCGTGACGTTGCTCCTGGCGACCATGGGATGATCAACTTTCCGCTGTTCCATCTCGCGACGGCGGAGGCGGGCGGCAAGAGCTTCACCGACGTCGACTTCGTCCTGTTCGTCGCGACCCTCGTCCTGTTCGGGCTTTTCGCCGCCCTTTTGGCGAAGTTCGGGTGGCGCCCGCTCCTGCGCATTATCGAAGAACGCGAGAAAAACGTGCGGGACGCGGTCGAGGGCGCGCAGAAGGCCAACGCCGACGCGGAGGCGTTGCTCGAGCAACACCGCGTCCTGATGCGCGACGCGACGCGCGAACGGGAGCAGATCCTGAAGAAGGCGATCGAGGAAGCGGAGCATGTCCGCGACGAGATCGTGACTCAGGCGCGGACCGAGGGAGAGCACGCCCTGGAACGCGCGCGCGTCGAAATCGCTCGCGAAACGAATCTGGCCCTGAGCGAGATCCGCGATCAGGTCGCCGACCTCGCCGTTCTGGCGGCGTCGCGAATCGTGACGTCTTCGCTCACGCCCGAAGCGCAGAGAAAGCTCGTCGACGATTTCATCACGACGCTGCCGCCTCTTCAGGCGCCGGATCGCCCGTGATTTCAGCTTCGGTCGCGTCGCTTGACGAGCACGACGTAATCGAGTGAAACGGCCGGTATCACGACCCGCTCGCCCGCGACGCAGCGCTTGCGCATCACGCCGAACGGCGCGAGCTGAAGATCGTCGCCGCGCCATGTCCCTCGCGTCGGCGTTTCGACGAACCCGGCCTTGATCCAGACGGAGGGGATCGGGCCGCCGCGCGCATGAACGATATAAACCTCGGCGCCCGCGTCGTCGATCGTGAAGTCAAGTCGCGTGCGCATTTCGGGTTTGCTAAGCCGGCGCGTGCCGATCCAGCCGGCGCCGCGCAATTCCGAAGGCAACGTGGCGAATGTATTGTCGGCCGAACCGTCAAACTCGTAATAAAACGGCCATTCATCCCGAACCGGCAGGTCGATGAAGCAGGCGCGATTGCCGGCGTTCGACGACCGCAGATCGCGGATCGGCTCGCCCGGATCCGCCGCCCAGGCTGCATCCGACGGCTGGAAATAAACGACGGCCGCGTCTTCGTTGCCGGCCCCGTCCGTGACGCGGATGTCATTGCGCCCCGGCCGCAACGAATCATTCCAAAAAAAGACGTTGGGAACGACGCGTCCGTTCGCATGGCGATACGCGCCGTTCACCCGCGTCCCGGCATCGCGGTCGTTGAGAACGAGGCGCAAGCTCTCCCGGTTGGAATAGACCTTGATCCCGTTGTCGGCGCGGCCGCGGCGCAAGAAGTATGTCTTGCTCGTGACGTGCACGACCGGTTGCTCGGGTCGCAGAAACGACCGGTAGAGATGGTAAGCGTCCTTGCGAAAACCCGCGCGCGTCAGTAACCCCTTGGTATTGAGAACGCCCTTGTATTTATCGATGGCGAAGTCGCGCAGCACCCACACGAGATAGAAAGGAAAACGGTCGCGCTCCGGTCCGAACACGATCGCGCACTGGGCCTCGGCCACGAGCTGGCGATACTCCTCCGGCTCGAAAGAGTCCACCACTCGATGGGCGCGACCGTAATCGGCATGGTTGCTGATCACCGATCCCGCGCCGCACTCGGAAACCAGCCGCGCCGCGCGCGCGAGCGGCTCCCAGTCCCAGGGATCGCCGCGATACCAGCCGCGATAGATGTTGTGCGTGATGAAGCTGAGATCGCGCTTGCGCGGCCGGGCGTGAGTGTTGGTGGCATAAGCGACGGGGCGCGAAGGATCCTCGGCCTTGACCACGGCGGCGTATCGATCGACGCCTCGATATTCCGTCTCGTTGCCCACCGACCAAACGACGATGCTGGGGTGATTGACGTTCTGGCGCACCATCTCGCGCGTGATGCGTTCCCCCGTCGCTCCCGCCTTGGCGTCGGTCGAATTGCCGTTCTCGGCCCAGACCAGAATGCCCATCTCGTCCGCCAGGTCATAAGCCAGTTGGGAGTGGGGATAGTGCGCGAGACGAACCATGTTGACTCCCAGAAACGCCAGCTCCTCGAAATCCCCGCGGATCTCGGCGCCGGTGACGGCGCTCGCGCGTCTTTCCGATTCTTCGTGCTTGCCGACGCCGCGGATGAGAACCGGCGCTCCGTTCAGAAAGAAGCGACCGTCGGCGTGGCGGAAGTCGCGGAACCCGGTGCGAATTTCGACCGAGTCCAGAAGACGCCCGTCGCTCGAGAGATCGGCTCGCAACAGATAGAGCGCCGGATGACCGGGTCCCCAGAGTCTCGGTGCGCGGATATCGCCCCGCACGACGACTTCCGCCCTGCCGTTCGCCGCAAGGTCGAGCGCGCGACTCGCGCTCCACGACCGCGCTTGGCCCGGGCCGTCGAGCGACAATCGCAGGTCAAGCCGCCGCGCGACACGCGCATGGTTGGCGAGACGAACGCGAACGTCGAACTCGGCGGCTTCGCCGTCCACACGACGGGGGATCACCGCGACGCCGGGCGCGCCGTGATCGGCGGGATCGATATGGCATTCCGCGGTCGTGAGCAGCCAGGCAGGGCGATGAATGCCGCCGAAGACATGGTAGTGCTGACCGCCGCCCGTGCCGGAGGGCAGACAGTCCGCCGTCTCTTCGGGGTCGTTGCTGACGCGCACGGCGATGACGTTCTCCTCGCCGGGCGCCAGGGCGCGAGTGGCGTCAAGCACGAAACGAGTGTAGGCGCCATGATGGCTTCCAAGGCGGACGCCGTTGGCATAGACGTCCGCGATCGCCGACACGCCGTCGAAGGCCAGAAAGAGCCGGCCGCGCGCGCGTTCCTTGGGGACGTGCATGCGGGTTCGATACCACGCGCGCCGGAACGTCGTCGGGCGCGGGATCGACCAGGTATGCGGAATTTCGACCTTCCGCCACTCGCCGTCGTCAAGGTCGACGCGCGCGCCGTCCTCGAGGTCGTCGCCCGGGAGGAAACGCCAAGCCGGCGAGAGCGGCGTGATCTGGCGCGGCGACGATTGCCGCGAAACACGGCGCCGGCACGCCGTGAACGTCGAAACGAAGACAATCGACATGATCAACAGGCCGACGGCCGTGACGCGCAAGCGACATCGAACGATATGCCTGGCCTTGAAACGCATCAGAGCGAGGGCGGAGCGCTCTTCTGCGCGGGGCCTTCATGCCGTCGCACGATGACGAGCGTGGCATCGTCCTCGAAGGGACCGCCGCCGCCGAAGTCCACCACCTCGCGGAAAGCACGTTCCACGAGATCCTCGGGCGGGAGATGGAGATTGTCCTCAAAGAGCTTCTGGAGCCGCTCCTCGCTGAAAAACTCGCCGGCCGAGTTGCGCCGCTCCATCAACCCGTCGGTCGTGAGCACCAGCGTCGAGCCGCGATCGATGTGAGCGAAGCCGCGTTTGAAGCGGGCCTCCGGCAGCGGGCCGATGACCGTTCCGCCCGTCGTCAGGGACTCGACTCGATCCTTGAGAAACAGCCAGGGCGCCAGGTGGCCGGCGTTGACATAGATCAGATTGCCGTTCGACTCCAGTTCGCCGTAGAAAACCGACACGAACCGGCTCGACAGGTTGCTGCGGTGGATGACGTCGTTGAGCTTCTCGAACACCGGCGTGATCTTCATGTCCTTGGCGATGCCCATTCTCAGCCCGGTGACGACGTCGCGCACGAGCAGCGCCGCGGGCAACCCGTGGCCCGATGCGTCGCCGACGGCGACCGCGAGAACGTCGCCGTTGAAGGGGATGAAATCGTAGAAATCGCCGCCGACCTCTTCGGCGGGCACGGAGCGACAGGCGAACTCATACCCGGGGAAATCCGGAGCGTCTTCAAGCAGCAAGCTCTGCTGGATCTCCGCCGCCTCGGCGAAGGTGCCGCGCATGCGTTCCTCCGTGATGCGCGAGCCGAGAGCGGCGCGAATGGTGTTCAGGGCGAAATCCAGCTCCTCCCGCATCCAGCCGTCGTCGAGGCGGAAGAAGAAGGCGTACCGCGAGGGGCGACGGCCGACGAGAATGCCGGCCGATGCGCCGTGAGCCAGGACGCCGTAGCGGCTCGGCGCGGACTCCGCCTCGGGATCGCTGAAGATGTAAACGCGATGCTTGGCGAGCAGGGAAATCGGCGGCGCGTCCAGGGGCAGTCCTTCAGCCGGCGCCCGCGACGTGGAGATGGACTTGAGCAACGCGAACTCGCTGCGACGCTCGCCGTAGAGAACGCAGCTACGCAGGCGCAACGGCTCGCCGAGCGTGGCGAACAAGTCGTCCAGAAACGATTCCAGCAGCTCCCTCTGCGGGCGTCCGTACTTCCACGCGCCGAAAAGCCGATCAAGCCGGCGATAGAGAAGCTTCGGTTCGGGTCTTGGCGGAGCGTTTTCATTCACGAGCGTTTTTCCTCGATCGTCGATCATTCGCGATTTTCGCGGCGTCGTCGCTCCACGAGAATCGCGCGACTCTTGTTCATGCCGTGGACTTCGTCAGGGAGCATCACGCCGAGAAACCGTTTTGGGCGAGCGAACGTTGTCTCATTCCGAGACGAAGTGGGGAAAGGGCCCCATCCCTCAATACTCATGATTTTACAGCAACATCCGCCATTGGCGTTGCTTCTTCGCGACAGCCGGCCGACGAGCCCGGCGCCTGAAGATCCCTCTCGATCACATCGAGGATCTCGAAGACGGCGAGGTTCCGAGGCAAACGCGCCAGGTTGTCTCTGATCCTCTCCCGCCGAGTCGAATCGGCGAAGTATTCGGTCGCGATCCGGGGAACGTCGCGCCACTTGCGAACAGTGAAGCCAAGCCCGCGCCGCTCGAGAAAACGAGCGTTGAAGCGCTCTTGTGGAAGGGTTTTCCGATTGTCGGCCACGATGACCGGCAGCCGCTGGTGCCACGCCTCGGAAAGCGATCCGGGGCCGGGCTTGGTCACCAGCAGGTCGGACGCCGCCATGTAATCGGCCACGCGATCCGTGAAACCGAGCACGGTCAGACGCGGCGCATGATCCGTCGCGAGCCGAGACAAAGCCTCGACGAGCGGCGGATTGTCGCCGCAAATCGCCGTGACATGCCAGCGCGGCGACTCGGCGAGCAGCCCACGGGCCAGAGGCAGCATCTCCCGAGCGCCCTTGCCGCCGAAAAGCAGCAGAATCACCTCGTCCCGATCGCCCCATCCATGCTCCCGGCGCAGGAATGCGCGGCGTTCGACGGCGGACGTCTCATAATATCGCGGGTGCAGGATCATTCCCGAGACTCGCGTGACGGCGCGAGGGGACAGGCCGGCGGCGAGCGCTTGCTCGACGGCCTCGTCCGAGCCGACGATGACGCGCTCCAGTCCCGGCTCGATCCAGAATCGCGGCGGGAAGTCGGCGAGATCGGTCATGACGACGATGAACGGCACGCCGGGCAACGCCTCGCGGCAGGCCTCGCGAAGAATTCCGTTGAAGCTGTGTATGACGGAGACAACGGCGGCCGGCGCAGTAGACTGCGCGCGCAGGAAATCCACGAGCGTTCGTAGAATCCGCCGCCGCTGCAATCGAATCACGGCGTGCATGAGACGCAGCAGAATGACGACAAACGCGCCGTCCAACTGGCGTCGCACAATGAGATTGTAAAAATCTTCGATAGTCACGCCGCTCAGGAGGCGCAGCCAGTCCAGGGACGAAAGCTCACGCTCGATATTCACGACGCGGAAGCGCCAGGGCCGTTTCGTCTTATCCGCGGCGGCCGTCAGAGCGCGAGTCGCGTTGCGATGCCCGCCGCCGGCATCGTGGTAGAAAAGCAGGATCTCTTGAACCCTGGCGTCAATCATAAGATCGAAACGACGCGATCGTGAACATGGAGCGCTTCATGTGGGCGCCGCGCAAGCATGTCACCGGCGGGTATACCGATCGATCTCGCATCACGGCCGTCGCCCATGATCATCTCATATCCATGCCACAGCGTCTCCGCCGAACAATAGCCTCGCCACATCGAGCCGGTCATGCGGGCGAAAACGGCGGCCAGAGCGCCGTCGAAGAGCGTTGTTATGCTGCGCGGCGCAAATCAATCCAAACGAATCAGGGGATGCGTAACACGATCAGGAACGGCTTGATTGCCATGAACGGAGAGAGATGAGAATTCTGGATCCCAACATCGAGCGCCCGGGACGCATTGCTCGCGGCGCGCTCGGCGCAAGTCTTGTGATCATCGGCGCCGTCGCGCTTCTTCAGGCGCCGCTGCTCGGCGTCGCGCTGATCGCGGTCGGCGCATTTTCGATTTTTCAGGGCGCCAGCGGCTGGTGCGTACTACGCGCCTGCCGATTACGTACGCCGTTTTGAGGCGTTCCCGGCCTCAATATCTAACGCCCTGACGCGTACTACTCCGACATGACGCCGTGCGAGAAAAGATGGCTTGATGCATACTAGAGACGCGGCTCTTTGACGGATCGTTGATCGCGTTTCCAATCTCCCATGAACACGCCGAGCGACGAAAGTCCACGGGCGGGATCCAAGGACATTCGGGGTCGTCGTATGCGGCGGCTCGGCGCGACTCTGGCTCTCGTCGCGACCTACATGGCGGCCGAGGTCATTGGCGGCATTCTCAGCAACTCACTGGCTCTTCTGGCGGATGCCGGACACATGCTGGCCGACGCCGGCGCGCTCGGCCTGGCGCTCTTCGCGCAGTGGATCGCCCGGCGTCCGGCCAGCCCGAGCCGGAGCTTCGGCTACCACCGCGCGGAGGTCCTGGCCGCGCTGGCCAACGGCACCCTGCTGGTGACGATCGCCGTCTTGGTCATCGTCGAGGCCCTGGGACGCCTTCTCGATCCCCCCGACGTGCGCGGCGGATTGATGATCGCCGTCGCTTCCGGCGGACTCGCGGTCAATCTCGCCGGCTTGTGGCTCCTGCGCGAGGGGCGAGCGGAGTCGATCAACGTGCGCGGAGCATGGCTGCACGTGCTCGCCGACACGCTCGGCAGCCTGCAGACGATCCTGGCCGGAGCGCTCATCCTGACCTTCGGATGGCGCTTCGCCGATCCCGTCGCTTCGATGCTCATCGCATTGCTCGTGATCTGGTCGTCATGGTCGCTGCTACGTGACGCGGTGAGCGTGCTCATGGAATGCGCGCCCGCGCACGTCGACGCACGGGCCGTCCTGGACGCCATGTCGCGTCTGCCGGGCGTTGAAACGGTCCATGACCTTCACATCTGGTCGATCACGAGCGGCTTCGACTCCTTGTCCGCGCACGTCCGGGTCGCCGCGGGTCACGAACAAGGCCTGCTCGGCGAAATCCGCGGCCTGCTTCAAGATCGTTTCGGCATCACGCACTCGACGATTCAGATCGAGGGGCCGGACTTCGAAGATTGCCGCCAGGACGTAGGCGGCGGCTCTGCCGCCGTCAAACGTTAGTACGCAAGCAGTCGACGCGCGCGAGCGCCCGCCGGCGTATCGGGGTGCACGGCGACCAGGCGCTCGAGCGTGACGCGCGCGTCGTTTTTTCTTCCCCAGTCGATATACACGCGCCCTAGCGTGTACAACGCGTGGGAATCGGCCTCGGCCTCGGCAGGCGCGAGCGCCAGCCCTTCCTTGAGCAGCGCCTCGGCTTCGGCAAAGCGACGCTCCGCGCCGCGCAGGGCGCCCAGCACTGAACGGATCTTTTTTCGCTCGGCGACGGGCAAGGCTTCGTCACAAGCATGAGCGCGTTCGACGAGAACGACGCCTTCCTCGTAATCCTCCTGTTCCAGCAGATGCATGCCAAGCATGTAGAGCGCCGCAATGTCTTCCGGCTTGCTCTCCACGGCGCGTTCCCAGCCGATCACCTCGGAAGCGATCTCGCGAACGCGCGTCAAAATGCGCGCGAACCGCGCCGGGCGCTGGAATCCGTTGAGTTTCATGAGGATCCGTCCGGCTGGCGTCAGAAAAACGACGGTCGGAAGAGAGTCGATGCGATAGCGCGTCGCGACGGCCGTGTCGGAACGCCGGCCCTCGGTGTCGACCTTGACGGCCACGAATCCTCCCGTGATCTTCACGACCTCCCGGTCCGCGTACGTGGTCCGATCCAGCTCATGACACCATCCGCACCACTCGGCCCAGAAGTCGACCATGAGCGGTTGGCCCGTGACGCGCGCCTTTTTCCGGGCGGCTTCGAAGCTCGGCTCCCATGCGATCCCGGTCGCGAAGGCGCGCGCGCAGCAAAGCAACAGGCAGGCGGCGATCCCGCTGCTCAGTTTTCGGCGCATGCTTGCACCCATGCCGAAAAAAGCGGGGCGAATCCGGGGACCATGTCCCAGAAATCCTCCGGATGCCACTGCACGCCGACGACGAAGCGACGGTTCGGCGACTCGATCCCTTCGATGATTCCGTCCGCCGGCGAACGCGCTGAAACGACCAGGCCGTCTCCCAAAGTATCGACGGCCTGATGGTGCGTCGAGCTCACGGCGACGCGATTCGTCCCCAGGATGGCGCGGATGCGCGTCTCATGCAGCAGCTCGACCTCATGGGCGATCGCGCGGCGATCGCCTCCGGGTTGATGTTCGACGGCGCCCGGAATCTCGGAGGCGATGTCCTGAATGATCCGTCCGCCGCAAGCGACGTTCAGGATCTGCAGCCCGCGGCAAACGGCCAGCACGGGCAGATCCCGGGTCAGAGCCGCCTTCACCAGCGCGATTTCGAAGGCGTCCCTCTCATGAGAGACGCCGTCGAGAGTCGGGTGGGCGTCCCGTTCATAGAGCGCCGGATCGATATCGCCGCCGCCGGTGAGGAACAGGCCCCGCATAAACGCAAGAATCTCGGAGACATCCGCCGGCCTTCCCGGAACGACAATGAACGGCAAGGCGCCGGCCGATTCCACGGCGCGGATGTAAGTCTTGCGCAGGTAAAAGCCATCGCCCGGCGAAAGTTCGTCTCCGCTCGTGACGGCGACCGCCGGACGCATCACATCCGCTCCGGGACGGGAATGCCCAGAAGATCGGCCAGAATCGTCATCTGGCGGACGAAGATGTCGACGACCAGAACGCGAAAGGCGCGCACGTCGTCGTTTTCAGCGCGCAGCAATGAATGCTGCGGCTTCTGATAATAGGAGTGAAAAGCCTGCGCGATAAGAAAGGCGTGCTTGGCCAGAAGCGTCGCGTCCCCGCCGGAATCGATCGCCTGTTGCGCGACGTCCTCGCTGCGCGCCACGAGCATGAGCAACGCGAACGCCAGGTCGCCTTCCTCGCCCGCGAGGAAGCGTTCGAGGTCGAGCGCTCGCGCCCGCGCGATCAAATCTTCGACGCTCGCGCCCTGGGCCTCGAGCTTGACGAAGATGTTCCGCGCGCGCACGATCGCGTTCTGAATGTAAGGCCCAGTCTCTCCCACGAACGCCAGCGCCTCGTCCATGTCGAAAACGATGATCTTGGCGCGCGAGAACTTGAGCATGAAGTAACGCAGGGCGCCGACCGCGATCTCCGTCGCCGCGCTCTCGCGCGCCCGCGAATCGCGCGCGGGATCGCGCGCGTCGACTTCTTCGCGCGCCTTGGCGACGAGCGCGTCGATCAGATCGTCGGCCTTGACGCCCAGACCCTTGCGTCCCGAAACCTTGACGGAGGTCTCGCCATCCGAGACGTCGTAGCCCAGCGCGCGCGCGGTCGCCGGCGAAAGCACGACCTTTTCGTAGGCCAGATGCCGGCTGCTGAGCGCGGCCGCGGCGTGGCCGAGAGCGGCCACGCCCGCCTTGACGACGCGCTGCGGGTAGGATTGCCCGACGTCGATGACGTTGTATACCGCGCGCGCATGGCCGAACGCGGGCGCGTCGGCATCGCCCTCGCCGCTGGTCGTGGTCCACAAGTCGCCGCCTCGCGTCTTCCTGGCGTGACGACGATATCGGAAATCGCGATCGAGCAGGCCCAGTTTCCAGAGCTGATAGGCGATGTCCTTGCCGGTGTAGGTCACCGTTCCGTTGGAGCGGACAATGATCTTGTCCTCGTCGTGCCCGCCTTCCTCCATCGACAGCACCCAGCAACCCGCGTTCTTGCCCTCCTGCTCGTGCCACAGCGCTCCCGATTCCTTGAGCCGCGCGAAGGCGCGCTCCCAGAAACGCAGCCGCAGGATGTCGCTCTCAAGCACGAGCAGGTCGTAGTGAACGTCGAGACGCGCCATCGTCGCGAGATGACACTCGACGATGCGAGCGGCGACGTGCGCCGCCAGGCGAGCGGTCTCGTTGTCCCCCGCCTCGATGGCGTGCAACGCCTCGCTCTGAAGCTCGCGACGCGCAAGATCCTGCGCGTAGAAATCGCCGACGCGCGCGTAGAGATCCCAGCAATAGTGATCGAACCTGCCGGAGATCGCCGCGACCTCGTCCAGGCTCTTGCGTTCGATGTGGATAAAACCCACAACGATGTCCGCGACCTGAACGCCGGTGTCGTCGATGTAATTCTGGACGCCGACCGTATAGCCCCGATGGCGCAGAACGCGCACGAAAGTGTCGCCGAGCACGGCGTTGCGCAGATGACCGATGTGGGCGGCCTTGTTGGGATTGATGCTCGTGTGCTCGACGATGACGCGTCCGTTCGTCAGCGCCGCCGATCGCGGCTCGATCAGGCCGCGATGCAGCTCGAGCGCGAAGGCGCGGCGATCGAGAAAGATGTTCACGTAACCGCCGCCGGCCGTCTCGGCGCGGGCGACGTCGGGCAGCGAGCCGAGACGGCCGGCCAGATCCCGCGCGATCTCGCGCGGATTGCGCCGGAGCGTTTTGGCCAGCTCGAAAGGCACCGTCAGCGCGAGGTCGCCGAGCTCGAGGCGCGGCGGATACTGAAACGCGACCGCCTCCATCTGAACGCCGAACATCTCGGCGACGATCCGCCGAACATGATGGGCGACGCGGGACTGAAGATCGATGATCATGAGCATCAGTGCGCCGTTCCCGGCGCGGGGCTGGGCGCCGATTATAGACCGTTTTCCGTTTATCGTTTCGTCAGGGCGCGCTCACAACCAGAAGGCGCGCCCGCTTCGCTCGCGGCCGCGGGCGCCTGCGGATCCTTGCTCAAATAGCCGAGGGACTCGAGCATGTCGACGACGCGCTCGTCGGACGTGCTCGGCGTTCGAACCGAATCCTGGCGAAAGGACTCGATCTGAGAGCACAACGCGGCGACGGCGTCTTGGTGATCGGCCGCAACGTTCCTTTCCTCGGAGGGATCGATCTTCAGATCGTAAAGCTCGACGGTTTCTCCGTTATCGATGAGCTTGACGCCCTCGGAGTAGACGGCGATCTGCCGGACGCTGGCGCTCTCGCGTTCTCCCGAAGGCAGCACGCGCATGGCGGACTCCTCCGTCATGATGGAGCGGGACGGCTGGTCGACGGCCTTGAAACGTCTTTTGCCGAAGAAAGGCCAGGCGCTCTCAGGCAGAGTCAAGAGAGCGCGTCCACGAAATCCCTCTTGATCGCCGCCGGCCAGCGCCAGCAGGGTCGGCGCGACGTCGATCGCGGCGACGATCGATCGCTCGACGCGCGGCTCGATGCGTCCCGGCCAGCGAATGACAAGCGGCACGCGCAGAAGATCGTCATGCAGCCGTCCGCCGTGATGGACGCGCTTCAGGTCCGGTCGAAAGCCCTCGCCGTGGCTCGAAGTGACGACGAGAACGGTGTCGCCGTCGAGCTTCTTCTTCTTGAGAAAGGCGTCCAGTCGGCCGACGGCGGCGTCCGTCTCGGAAATCGCGCCGCGATAGACGCTCTTGACGAAGGCAGCGTCCTCGGCGCTGGCGTCGAGCAACGCCTCGATGACTCGCGGTCCGAACGCGGCGTCTTCGTCACGAATCCCCCAATCGAAGAAGCGCCCCGAGTATTCAGGACGCTCGCGCTTGGCGAAGGCGCGATGCGCCGGTTTTCCCATGAAGTAACTGTATGTCTCATACGTATGGATCAAGACGAAGAAAGGCCCCTGACCCGGCTCCGGGATCCAGGACTGGGCCGCTTCGACGGTCCGAACGGCAAGGTTGTTCTGCGGATCGCCCAGAAGACTCGGGGACGCGGTCTTCTCGATCCTGCCGAAACCTCGTTCAAGCAGGGGCCAGCTCTTCGCCTCGATGAAGGCCGCGGTCGTATAGCCGCGCTTGGCCAGCGCCTCGGCCAGGGTCGTGACGTCCGCGGCCGCGCCCGCGCTCACGCCCTGCCCGTGCTCGTGCGGATATGAAGACGTGATGAGCGAAGAGATCGAGGGAACGTTCCACGGCGCCTGGGCCACGACACGTTCGTAGCGCAGACCCTCGGCCGCGATACGATCGATGTTCGGGGACGCGCTGCGTTCGGCTCCATAACAACCCAGGGCGTCGGCGCGGAGCGAATCCACGACGACGAGCACGAGGTTCGGAGGAGACGGCCGGCGCGAGCATCCGAGGACGGTGAGAACGGAAAACGCGCCGCCGATCGCGACCATCCGCCGGAACGAGTCGAGAGCGCCGCCCTTCGATGTTTTATTCGATAAGAATCCCTTCGTCTTTTGATCCATGCCCAGAGCATACCTCCTGCGGCGTCGGCGCTGGTAATCCTTTTAGGCTACGATCAGGCGGCCGGTCTCGTCAAGGCTACACGCGAAAGTATCGTCGGCGATTAGCGCCGATCAAGCGTCACATGCTAATCTGAAGGCGCATACGCGGTCCCGGCGCTGATTCGCCGCGCCTCCCGCCCCGTAACCTGGCGTCCAATCAGGAGGAGAGAATGTCCCATCTGGTGCCGCCCCATGGCAGTGACTGCCTCAAGCCCCGGTTGCTCGAAGAGTCGACCTTGGCGGAAGAGCGGAAGAAGGCCACGCGGCTGCGCCGCGTGCCCATGACCAGCCGAGAGACGTCGGATCTCATCATGATGGGCATCGGCGCCTTCACGCCGCTTTTGGGTTTCATGGGACGAGACGACTGGAAAGGCTGCTGTGACGAGTATCGCCTGCCGTCTCGGGACGGGCTTTTCTGGCCCATTCCGATCACGCTTTCCGCCGAGGAGGGTCTGGGCCGCTCCATCGCGGACGGCGAGGAAGTCGCTCTCTGGGACGTCGAAACCGACGCCCTGATGGGAACGATGAAGGTCGAGGAAAGATACGCGATCGACAAGGAGCATGAATGTCGTCAGGTCTTCCGCGCCACGGACGAGAAGCATCCCGGCGTTCGGAAGGTGCTGGAACAGGGCGCCATGAACCTCGCCGGGCCGGTGCGAGTTCTTTCGGAATCGTACTATCCGACGACGTTCCGCGGCATCTACCAGCGTCCGGCCGAGGCGCGCCAGATTTTCGAGGAACGCGGCTGGAGCACCGTGGCCGCGCTGCAATTGCGTAATCCCATGCACTCCTCTCACGCTTACCTGGCGTGGATCGCCGTCGAGGTTTGCGACGGAGTCTACATCCATCAGCTCGTGGGCAAGCTCAAGCCGGGCGATATTCCAGCGGAAGTGCGCGTGCGCGCCATCGACGCCCTGGTGAGCAAGTACTTCCGCAAGGAACGCGTCGTACAGGGCGGCTATCCCATGGAAATGCGCTACGCTGGCCCGCGCGAGGCGCTGCTTCACGCCGTGTTTCGGCAGAATTACGGCTGCTCGCATCTCATCGTCGGGCGCGATCATGCCGGCGTGGGCGATTACTACGGCCCCTTCGACGCACAGCGCATCTTCGGCGAGATTCCGCGCGGCGCGCTCGCCTTGCAGCCTCTGCCGATGGACTGGACGTTCTATTGTTACGAGTGCGGCTCGATGGCCTCGATGAAAACGTGTCCGCATGAGAGCAAGGCGGTCATCGACGAGAACGGGGCCTATCGGGGCGGGGCGCGCCTGCTGCTTTCCGGCACCATGCTCCGCAAGCTGATGAGCGAGGGCAAGCCGGTCCCCAAGGAGTTCTCCAAGCCGGAAGTCATCGCCGTGCTCAAAGATTATTACGACGGCCTGGAGGAGAAGCACGAGGTGCAACTCCACGGCGCGGCCACGGGTGAAGCCACCAGCCGGCGATAGGTCTCGCGGACGAGAGGAAAACGCGAAGTCAACGAGCGCGCCTTGCGCTCGGCGCGAGCGGACGCTCAGCGGTTCGATTGTTCCAGGCGCTCGATCAGGGACGGCAGCTCCGACACGTTCGGCAGGACGAAGTGCGGTCGATACGCATATCGTTCAAGATCCGCCTGCTTGCTGTTGCCGGTGAGCACGAGCACGGTCTTCATGCCGGCCTGAATGCCGGCGATGATGTCCGTATCCATGGTGTCGCCCACCATCCATGTCTGACTCGATGACGATTCGAGATGCCGCAACGCCGCGCGAATCATGTAGGGATTCGGCTTGCCGACATAGAAAGGCTGCTTGCCCGTGACGCGTTCGATCGGCGCCGCGAGCGCGCCGCAGCTCGGCCGGCCTTGCGGACCCGTCACGTCGGGATTGGTGGCGATGAACCGCGCGCCTCGACGGATGAGATGCGCGGCCTTCTGAATCATCTCGAAGTTGTAGGCCCGCGTCTCGCCGAGAACGACGACGTCGGCGTCGCTCTCGCTCAGGGTGAAGCCGGCCTCGTAGAGAGAGTGCACGAGCGCGCCCTCGCCGACGACATAGACGCGGCGGTTCGTGCCGTCTTGATCGTAGAGAAACTCGGCCGTGGCCATGGCCGACGTATAAAAGTGCGGCGCGGGTATGTCGAGCTCGACGTCGAGGAAACGCTCGCGCAGGTCGGCCGGCGTCTGTGAGGAATAGTTGGTCAGGAAAACGAAGCGACGTCCGTCACGCAAGAGCCATGATACGAACTCCTTGGCTCCGGCGATGGGCGTCTCGTCGCGCAGGACAACGCCGTCGATGTCGATGATGAGGGAGATCATTCGCTCGTTCCAAGCTCCACGCTCTCGCCGATCGAGGGAACGTGCGTTTTGAAGCCGCGCTCCTTGCGAATCCGCTCCGCCAAGGCGAAGGCCGACTCCTCCTCGCCATGAGTGATGAAAACGCAGCGCGGCGGCGCTTCGATCCGGGCAAGCCAGCGCAGGAGCTCGGAGGAATCGGCATGACCGGACATCCCTCGCAGCTCGTCGACGGCCGCGCGCACGGCCACCTCCTGTTTGTGTATTCGGACGCGGCGGGCGCCGTCGAGAAGCGCGCGCCCCAGCGTGGTCGCGGCCTGATAACCGGTGATGAGAAGCGTGTTCTCGGCGTGTGGCAACCGCACGCGGCAATGGTGAAGAATCCTGCCGCCCGCGAGCATGCCGCTCGACGAGACGATGACCGCCGGCCCTCTGATCTCGTTGAGCGCCTCGGACTCCTTGCGGCTCTTGTGCAAATGCACCCACTTGCCGTACAACACGCTCCCTCCGCCGATGCTGCGCAGACTGACGCGATGGTGGTCCGGAAAACGACTGTAGATCAGCGTCGCGTCGACGGCCATGGGGCTGTCAAGATGAATCGGGAAGGGACGCATCCTGCCGGTCGTCACCAGCTCTTCCATCAGAAAGATCATCTGTTGGGCGCGCGAGACGGCGAAAGCCGGCACCAGGAGCACTCCGCCGCGGGAGAAAGTGCTCTTGAGCACGGCCTCGAGCTGATCGAGAACCGACGTTTCGTCATGCTCGCGGCTGCCGTAGGTGCTTTCCATGACGATGAAGTCCGCGTCCGGCGCCGGCTCGGGATCCTTGGCCAGCACGGCGTCGAAACGACCGATGTCGCCGCTGAAAACGATGCGCCATTCGCGCCCGTTCACGCCGGCCCCGTCCCCGCCGACGATAATCTCGGCTGAAGCCGCGCCGAGAATGTGCCCGGCGTCGCGAAAGACGAAGCGAACGCCTTTCGTAAGCTCGCGCTCCTCGCCGAGCGGCGTTTCTTCAAACAGCCCGAGAGCGTCTTCGACGTCCTGCTCGTCGTAGAGCGGCAGCGCCGGTTTGTGCTTGGTGTAGCCCTTGCGATTGAAATATCCGGCGTCTTCTTTTTGCAGATGAGCGGAGTCCTTGAGCATCAGCTCGGCCAGCGCGCGTGTCGGCGGCGTACAAAAGATACAGCCGCGAAAGCCCTGCTTGACGAGACGGGGAACGCGTCCAACGTGGTCGAGGTGGGTATGAGTCAGGATAAGCCAGCGAACGCGCGCCGGATCGAACTCGGGCTCGGCCCAGTTACGCAATCTCAACGCCTTCTCACCCTGATAGAGACCGCAGTCGACCATGAGCAGCGTGCCGTTCGCTTCAAGCAAATACTGGGATCCGGTGACGGTCCGGGCGGCGCCGAGAAAGGAAAGTCGCGGCATTGCGAAGGTCATTTTAAAGGATATCGGCCGGGAAAAACGCGAAGCTTCTTCATACAAAGCCGAGCAGCGTTCGGAGACGCCGTCGATCCTCCGGAGTCGGATCAAAGAAACGCACGCCCAGAATCGTGCTCTCCCGCCACATCACGCGAGCAGAGAGAGTCAGTGGTTCCCAGTAATCCGGAAGATGTAACGCCACCCGGATGTCGAGTCCTGGCTCAAGAGACGCGCCCACGTCGATCTGCGCCCCGTTGCGGCTCAGATTCCGCGAGTAACCGGCGGCGACCGGCTGGCCGCGGGCGGTCATGAGCGTGACGCCCACGACCAGCAGGCGGCGGGGTTCGCTTCGACGCTCATGAGCCGGCGGAGAAGCCTTGGCGTTGGCCGCGATGACTTGATGGCAGGTCGATACGAGCTGGCGTATGGCGAACGGCTTGGGAATATACGCGCATACGGCGCTCGCCAGCGGCCCAAGCGCTCGCGGGGAAGCGTGCTCGCCGGAAATGACGATCACGGGCGGGACAGGGGGATGCGCCTGAAGCGATCGCAGAAACGACCAGGCGTTCATCCCCGGCATGATGACGTCGAGCAGCAGGAGGTCGGGCCGGCGCGCTTCGATGGCGCGCAGTCCGTCCTTGCCGTTGTCAACGCTATCCACGGAGAAACCGGCGTCTCGCAGCACGACCACCAGCAGATCCAGCACGCTGCGGTCGTCGTCCACGACGAGGATCCGCGCTTTCCTTTCGCCCGTTTCAGCGCCAGCCACAACGTTTAAGGATAGTACATCAAGCGGGTCCCTGCTCGACGCGCCTCCGCGAAATCTTGAAGGCCGTCGTTGTGTCCATGACATGACGACCCGGGCAGAATTGATACGGCCGGTCGAGAACGCTAGACTGTTTTTAGCATATCCGTACAGCGCGGCTCGTTGAGACCGGAACGAAGCAGGAGGGAGAGATGATCGCCAGAGCGCTCTTCTGGATGGGCTTGATCCTGGCGGCGTCCGCTATCGCCGCGCCCGCGCAGCCTTTCGCGCAACAAGATCAGGACGAGCAATGGTCGGTCTCGCTCAACGGCGAATGGAAATTCAAGTTCGGAATCACCGAGGCGGACTTCATTCTGCCGGATTACGACGATTCGAGCTGGAGCAAGATCCGCGTGCCCGGCAACTGGGAGTTGGCGGGTTTCGGACAGCTTCATTTCGGCAGGCCCGGAGTCGGCGTCGGGTTGTATCGCCGCAGCTTTGCCGTTCCGCGACAATGGGCGAACCGGCGGATCATCTTGCGCTTCGAGGGCGTGTCCTGGGGCTTCGAGTTCTGGCTCAACGGACAGCGCGCGGGATCGCACGAGATCCCCTGTTGCCGGAGCGAGTTCGACGTCACGAGCTTCCTTCAGCACGACGGACGAAACACTCTCGCCGTGCGTGTTTATCGACAATATCGCGGTCTGGAGCTCGACACGCACGATGTCTGGGCGCTCTCGGGCATCTTCCGCGACGTGCTTCTGCTGTCGGCGCCCGATCCCTGCATCGCGGACGCGACGACGACGACCGAGGTGACGCCCGACGGCGCGCGCGCGCGCGTGCAACTCAGCGTCCTCGTGCGCCGGGGAGCCGATCGGGGAGCCGTTCGCGGCGAGATCTCCGGAACTCTTCACGATTCCGCCGGCGGGACTGTCGCCAGCGCCGCGCAATCGTTCGCGTTGATCCGCGACGACAACGCGCGTGTCGCGCTCGACGCCGAAGTCGCCGCGCCCAAATTGTGGAGCGCCGAGACGCCCGACCTCTATGAGTGGCGCATCGCCCTGAATCTAGCGGGATCGACGACGCATTCCGTTCGGCGGATCGTCGGCATCCGGCGGGTTTCGGTGGAAAACGGCGTGCTCCGGCTCAACCATCGCCCGATCAAGATCCGCGGGGTGAACTACGACGACATCCATCCGGACGTCGGGCGTGCCATGCGAGAAGAGCATTACATCCGCGACGTCGAGCTGATGAAAAGAGGCAACATCAACGCGGTTCGCTTCTCGCATGCGCCCCCGCATCCCGTCTTCCTCGATCTGTGCGACCGTCACGGCCTCTATGTGATCGACGCCGTGCCTTTTGGAAAAGGCGCCGATCTCTTGCGCGATCCAGGATTCAGGGACGCCGTCATGGCGCGCGCCGAAGCGATCGTGGAGCGGGACAAGGACCATCCCTCGGTCATCGCGTGGGGCGTTGGCGATGAAAGCCCGGCGACGCCGATCGTCCTCGCCACCGTGGAACGTATCCGTAGCTTGGACCCGACCCGGCCCAGGCTCCTGCCCGGCGCGGGCAAGTCGGACGGTTCGTACGACGCCAATCTCTCGGCGAGCGCCGACATTCTCGCTCCGCACGATCCCGACGCGCTCCCGGCGCCCGGACGAAAACGCTGGACCCTGGCCGAGGCGGCGGCGGATGCGCGCGTCACCCGCCCGATCCTCGTGACCGCGTTCAATCGCGCGCTCGGAACGGCGCTCGAGGGTCTCGCCAGCCGTTGGGAGCTGATGCAACAGCACGATCGCCTCGCCGGCGGCTGTATCTGGCATTTTCAGGATCGAGGCCTGCGTCGCAATCTTGCCGGACGAGCGATCCACCTGAGCGTCGACGACCGTCTCGCCTTGGCCGAATCCTCGCCGGACGTCAGCGTCGACGTCTTGCTTTCGATGAACGATGCGCTCGACAGCCGCGGCGCCGCGGGAAGCGACGGCCTTGTGTACGCCGATCGCATTCCCCAGGACGACTACTGGCTCGCGCGCAAGGTTTTCTCGCCCATCGTGATTCCGGAGTCGTCGATCACCACCCGCTCGGGCCGTCAAACGCTGTCGATACCGATACAGAACCGCCACGACTTCACGAACCTCGATCAGATCCGCGGCGAGTGGCGCATCCTCCAGGAAGGACGCGTGCATAGCCGGGCCCCCTTGTCGGTCGCGCTGCCCCCAAGACAGCAAGGGACGATACGACTGAGCGTGGACGTGCCGGCCGAACTGGATCGGCGCGATCACCTCCTGCTTCTCTCGTTCATCGACAACGCGGGACGCCCGATCTACGAACATTCCATACGCTTGCTGCCCGAGTCGCAACGCGTGGATTTCGCCGTTCGCTTGGCGACGGCGGAAACGCTGCCCGTCAGAAGCCGTCGCGCTGGCGATATGGAAGAAATCAGCGTGGGCAATCTGGAGGTCATGGTTCATCCGCGATCAAATCTGACCGTGCGAGTGGGCCGGATGGATCTCTGGTTCGCCGGTCCCCTGTTGCGCGCCGGCCGCGAGCCTGAAATGGCGGAGATTCTCCAGTACCGAAAGGCCGGCCTCCGCTACTGGGAGAATCCGCTCATTGAACGCGCGATCGTGCGCAGCCAGGAGACGGAAAAGACGCGGGACGGCGGACGGCGAATCCGCCTCATGCTCGAGTTCCACCGCTCGAACGAGCAACAACAGGGCCAGCGCGTGCAGGCCGACGTCGTGTGCGAGGTGCTGCCCCGGGGATGGCTCGACGTGTCCTACGAGCTGCGCCCCATCGACGCACAGGACAGCTTCCTCGATCTCGGGCTGGGATTCTTGCTGCCTCATTCCCTGACCCACCTCGTCTGGCTCGGCGACGGGCCTTACTGCTCCTATCCCGGACAGGGCGAGGCGGCCGAACGCGGGATTCACCACATCTGCCTGATGCCGGACACCGAGACCCTCGGTCGTTTCTTTTCGGGCAATCGAAGCCGCGTCGATCTGGCCGCGGTGACCGACGCCCAGGGCAACGGTTTCGGTTTCCTTTTCGAAGGCTCGACGATCCGTTTGAGTCAGGCGCCAAACGGCATGGTCCTGTCTCAGTCTTTGCGCGTCGCGGGAAAGGGCGGCATGCCGGCCGACATGCTCACTCGTTTCCCTCTGCCGGCCTCGGCGGTCCAGTCGGAGCGCGGATCGATGCGCATCGTGCCTCTCGAGGCGGGCCGCTGGCCGCGGCTGTTCCAGGAAGCGCTCGGAGAAGCTTTTTCAAAACCGGCATGGAGCGAGATCGCCGCGGCCGTCGGTCGAAAATGAAGCGAACACGCGGCCAATCGGTTCGTGAGAGCAGACTATTTCAACGCTGTTGACACGCCCGAAGACGACGGCTAGTCTCCGCCATCACGATGGAGCAACACGCGATTCAAGGCGGCGTCACCGCGACGGCATGATCTCCCGATGACAGCTCGACTGACGGTCGTCATCCCGACGCTCAACGAGCGTGGGAACGTCGATCCGCTGCTCGAACGGCTCCGCCGAACGCTCGCCGGCGTCGACTGGGAGGCGATTTTCGTCGACGACGACTCCAGCGACGGAACGGCCGAGCGGTTGCGCGAGATCGCCGAAACCGACGCCCGCGTACGTTGCCTGCAACGCATCGGCCGGCGCGGTCTGGCCGGCGCCTGCATCGAGGGCATGCTCGCGTCCTCCGCTCCTTATCTGGCCGTCATGGACGCCGATATGCAGCATGACGAGACCCTCCTGCCGCGCATGATCGAGACGCTCATCGACGACGACCTCGACCTGGTGATCGGCAGCCGGTACACGCGCCCGGAAGATTTGGCGAGCCTGAGCGACAGGCGTCGTTTCGCCAGCCGCTGCGCCACGCGCCTGGGCCGCGCCATCATCGGCGCGGAGCTGACGGACCCGATGAGCGGATTCTTCATGCTGAAACGTCGGTTGCTCGATCGCACGAAACGACGCCTCACGGGAAAAGGCTTCAAGATCCTGCTGGACATCATCGCCTCGACGCCCGGAGAATTGCGTTATCGAGAGATTCCGTATACGTTTCGCGGCCGCCTGTGGGGCGAGAGCAAGCTCGATACGCTCGTCGTCTGGGAGTATTTCGTGCTGCTCGCGGAGAAGTTGCTGGGAAAGGTCTTGCCGGCTAGATTCATGATGTTCGCCGTCGTGGGCGGCCTGGGCGTTATGTTCCACCTCGTCGTTCTCGCCCTGCTCCATCGGTCCTGGGGCCTGGCCTTCCCGTATTCACAAGCCCTCGCCACGCTGTTCGTGATGGCCATCAACTTTTATCTGAACAACGTCTTCACGCACCGCGACCTGCGCCTGCGCGGCTGGCGCATGCTTCAGGGCTGGCTCTTTTTCTCTCTCCTCTGCGGCGTCGGCGCCGCGATCAATCTCGCGATCGCCACGCATCTTCACGGATTCGGAGTTCACTGGATCGTGGCCGGGTTCGTCGGCGTGACGATCGGCGGCGTCTTCAATTACGTCGCGACGCTGCGTTTTGCCTGGCAGCTTCGGCAGAACCGATCGGCGGCGGGCGAGCGCATGGATCCGGCCCGACCCGCAACGGGGAGTGGACGCGATCAAAGCCCATGATGGATGCGATTCGGTGAGAATCGGCGTTTTTGACTCAGGATTCGGCGGCCTCACGATTTACAGGAGCATCCACGCGCGTTTGCCGCGGTACGATTTCGTCTACCTGGGCGACAACGCGCGCACGCCGTACGGCCAGCGTTCCTTCGAGGCCGTCCACAAGTTCACGCGCGAGGCGGTTCGCTTCCTCTTCGCCCGCGACTGCGCGCTCGTCATCATCGCCTGCAACACTTCTTCGGCCAAGGCGCTGCGAACGATACAACAGCAGCTCCTGCCCGGCGCCTTTCCCGACCGCCGCGTGCTGGGAATCATCCGCCCCTCGATCGAAGCGGTGGCGCGGCTGGAAAAACAAAAACGAGTGGCGCTCTGGGCCACTCCCGGAACGGTTCTCTCGCAAAGCTACGCCCTCGAGCTGGCCAAGCTGAGAAGCGACCTGCGCTTGATTCAAGTCGCCTGCCCGTTGCTCGTGCCCTTGATCGAGAACGGCGAGCTCTCGGGAAACGGCCTCGAATACTTCTTGAGAAAATACTGGGAACACACCGTGGATCAATCCCGACAAGTCGACACGCTGCTTCTGGCGTGCACGCACTACCCCTTGATTCTCGAGAGCATTCGCGCCGTCGTGCCGTCCGATGTGCGGATTCTCGTCCAGGGAGAGATCGTCGCTCCCAGCCTCGAGGATTACCTGAAACGACATCCCGAGATCGAAAGCCGCCTCACGCGCGGGGGTGCGTCCGAGTTCCTGACGACCGATCGCACGGACGCCTTCGAACGCCTGGCCGCGCTGTTTCTCGGGCATCCGGTGGCCTCGGAACGCGTGGAGCTGTAAGGGCGATCCTGTCGGCGCTCTCCGGCGTCGCCGACGCCGTCCGGCGCGCCTCGCCGGGCATGCGCGAAGAACGCGGTCGACGACGCGACGGCTTACCTGCGGCGACTGGAACGTCCTCTGTCGCCTTTCGATTGGCGACGCTTGGACGAAGTTGCGCCATCCTGTGATCTCCGGCGCTCGGACGAGGTTGCGCGGCGGCTCTCGCCCTTCGACGATGACGATGAGCGTTCGGTCCGCAAACGTCTTTCGGAACGAGCGCCATCACGGCGGCTCGATTCCGTCGTGCGCGACCGCGACCTCAGAAAACGCGAGACCGGATCGTGACTTGTCGCGCTTCGGTTCTTTCGCGACACCGATCGGCTATCGCCACGCTGGGGACTTTGTCTTTCAACCGATCCTCGCGGACTGATCTCTCGGGTTCGCGCCTGGCGTTCGCGGACCGTTCTCATGGAAGTACGCGCGGAAAAGCTTGAATCATCACGTCGCGTGGTGGAAGTCCCGCGATTCGATGAAGGAACACGACGGTCCACGCCGCTTCGTTGAGCGTCGGATGAACGCATCGGAAACCTTCGCGAAGAACCGACGGCCGTCGATCGGCCGGCAACTCGGCGGCCGTCGATCTTTCGCGCCATGGATCTTTCAATGCGACGACCAGGGCTGGTCATTCGTCGTTTCGGCCGTTCCCATCGCGTCAGATCCCGGCTCGGATGGCGCTCGCTGCTCGCGTAAGCGGCGAATCGCGATCGCGCGGGCCTGAAATCGCCTCCATGATGGCGTCTCGATAACCCGCGCGAGCCGAAATCGGCTCGCCGTGCAAAGCGCCATGCACGATCGAAGCGACTCTGTCGATGATGCGAGATGAAAACCGAATGATTGTATCGTCCAAGGGGACGCCAGCCGACATAGTCGCGCCCGATGGTCCAGGAAACCCATGCCGGACCCCAGATCCGGCCAGGGATCCAGTGCCACCCCAGGCTCGGGGAGAATCCCCAGCGTCCATAGTGATATGCCGCCCAACCCCAACGTTCGTACGGCACCCAGGTCCAGCCGTAGCTCGTCCAGATCCAACGTCCGTCGGCATAGGGCGACCAGTCCGCCTCGACATGCGGGCACCAGACGTCGCCGGCGTCCGTATCGTGACGCCACGTGCCATGAGCGTCGAGTTCGTCGGCATATGGCGCGATTTCCTCGGGCAAGCCCCGAGCGCGAGCGTCGCTCCAGCGGATCTCGCCTCCACGTCGTTTCACCCAACGCTCGAAAACATCCGCAGCATATGGATCGAAAGAGTCGACGTCGAAATCGATCGCATTGGAGCGAGCATGGGCGCGAGCGCCGGCTTGCAGCGTTCTTTGACCGGCGCCGTTTTCGAGCGCCACCTCGCCCGCATACGTCGTCACGCGCGTCTCCGCGTTCAGGATATCGATGCGAACCTCCGTAAGCCCGCGTGTCGATGCGGAGGCGGTCGCTGATTCAACCGTAAAGGCGACCTCCGGAGAAAGAACGCGGATCATCAGTGCGCCTGACCAGAGTCGCAAGACGGCCTGGTCGTCAGACTCCAGCGCCACGAAGTCGAGCTTGCTTCCCACATCGAGCCACAGAAGACTGCCGTCGGCGAACTGCAGCTCGGCGCGACCAGTGGCGTCCGTCCAGGCCCTGTCCCCCGGCATGAACGGAAGATTGATTTCCGCCGATTCGGCGCCGGCTTCGGATGCACGCTGCACCATCACACCCGGTTCGATTTCACGGAATCGTGCGATGAGATCGCGTTCCTCGGCCCACCCGAAGCCGGCAAGGCCCCCTGTCAACATCATCACGCCGAGAAGCGGACGGTAGAAGCTTGCCTGCATGGCGACCTCCCGGGCAACCATTCGGTCGCGCGTTGTTACTATTCATTGCAAACCTCATGCCGTGAATAAGCCAGCGTGATCAGCAAGTTACAGCGACTCCACGTGTCGATCCCGTCCCCCCTGGATGGCACCTGTCACCGACTGAATCCGGATCCGTGAGCCTGGACGGGCAACGAGAATAGTCCATGCCGGCGTGGAAGCCGTCCGAGCAAATGTGACGCTCCGCCGGCAATGTGATCGTTCGGCTTGACCGGAAGACTTCGCTCTGCAATAAAGCAACTCAGTGACAAGAAC
>JAFGSN010000143.1 GCA_016934575.1 Vicinamibacteria bacterium | reverse complement strand
GGCAGACGGCGTGCCTCGTCCGCTTGTCCCGGATCCCGTGTTAATGGCAGACGGCGTGCCTCGTCCGCTTGTCCCGGATCCCGTGTTTTGGTCATGACCTATTCCTGAAGCATCCAATACTCAAAAATGGCGGGGCGCCGCAAATAATGCGGCGCCCCTTTTCATGTACACTAATCATCAGTGCTCATGCCGATATCGACACTGGATTGGTGCATTGTTCTCGTATCACGCACCCTGCTCGTCGCTCTCATTCTGGGTTTGCTACGCGGCAGACGATATCGATATTGCTACACAATCCTGATCTACATCGTCACGCAGCTCGCCACGAATGTCCTGGCAACTCATTTTTTTCCCTTCTTCCTAACCTGGATAGGCTGGACGATAAAAGAGATATTTTATGCTTTTCTACGCTTGATCATCTTCACGGAGATGTCGATTCTCGTATTCCGGGCATTGCCCCGTGCCCGAATTCGAGCCTACGCCGCACTGCTGGCGACCTCAATAAGTATCGCACTTGCGCTCATATGGCTCGGCCCCACAAAGACCGATTATGATCTCGGTCGCGAATTAACGATACGCATCGCATATATCACAGCTTTAGGTCTAATCTCGATGGCTGCGTTCATCTCCTGGTATCGTTTGCCATTGCATCGGATACACAAGAGCATCCTCCATGGCATGGTCTGGCTTCTGCTTCTGCATATCGCCAGCTTCTTTCTCAGAGATCACGGCTTCAATTCTGGATCTTTCTTCAATAGCTTTCAGATCATCATTTATATTGCGTGGATCCGCGCGGCCTGGGCGCCCGAACCGGCACTGAGCCTCGAAGAGCGAAAGGTGATACGCTATCTCCAACCCTGGAGGTCCGCATGACTTGGCCGTTTCTTCTCATCGGCGCCGTTTTAGGCGCGCTCATCGTGCTCATCCTCCAGTGGCGGATGGACGAACGCGCTACGGCCCGCGAGTGGGCGCCGCTGCTCACTCCCAGGGGCGCGATCCTGCTGCACCAGCAGCAGCGTTATTTCAACGACGGGCTCCGCCTCGCGGACATCGCCTACGAACGGGCGCACGCGCTCCGGGAGCTGGGATCGCATGAAGAAGCGCGCGATCTGATCCGGCATGGATACAAGCTCATGGATCGTTTCGCTCCCGATCTCACGAGCGCGCTCTCTATGATGGCGCTTTACTCGCGCATGGTCTCGGCCATTGCTCCCATTCGGCCGCTTCCGGCGCGCAGATTCCGCACGGGCGGCGTATCGGCGCTCGCGCACTTCGGCGCCGTCGTCCATCATCTTCTCGTCAACACTGCGGAACGTTTCAGGCTGCGCCTCTATGTGATCGGTCAGGCGGCGCAGTTACTGCTCCGCGGATTGGCTCGAACGACCCGCAGGCTGCTGGGACAAGAGCCGACGGATCCGAAGCGCGCGGACTGGGAGCACATGGAAGCGATCCGCGACGATTTCCACGCTCTCAGGGACGAGACGGTCGTGACTCTGCGCGTCCTGCTGGAAAGCCTGGAATCGGAGCGCAAGAAACTGATCATGGATTGAGTCCGAAGATAGTCAGCGCTCCGTGCAAGTCGCGGCCATGAATCGCCCGAGCGATCGCCGCTCTGCGGCAACCAGGTGAGCCCAGCAAACGCCGCAACGCATGCGATCATGGGCGCTTTTCGCCGTTCGAGACCACACGACACGCACCGTGCTACGGAAGAAGGACCCCAGATCTTCTCCGGACTCCAGACGAAGATCGAGAATGTCGCCGATCCGGAAGCCGACCACCGTCCAGAGACCCGCGCCTTGAAGAGACAGATCCGTAAGCTCTCCGTGAGCGGTCATATAGCCGTCGACCAGCAAGGAAACGTTGATTAAACTACTGGGAATACGACGTGAATTCCGCCTTCGCTGCATTCCGCCTCGAAACGGCGCCGACCAAACGACGTTTGGCCTCGCCCAATCCAGCCGCGACACCCGCCCGCTCGCGGGTCGCTTTTACGGATGGATTAGACACCACGAGCACGAATCCGTCAAGACTATAAAATCCAGCGAAGACGCTTTTACGCATCGTTCCTGTAATGGATTTTGATCGCAGACGGCACGCGAAATCGCTTTCGTGAGTCAACCAGGTCGGCGCGGCGTAGTTGCAGCGGGATGACGTGGGAAAGGCGACGACTCGGGGGTGGAACGAAGCCGTGTTCGGAGCGAGAATATCGGGGCAGGAACGACGCTCGTCACGACGCGGACGCGGCCAGCGGAGGTAGATGATGGATGCGCATGAATGCATGAGAACCCGCCGGACCATTCGGGCCTACGAAGAGACTCCCTTGAGCCGCGCGATGATCGAGGAGATCGTGGACTGCGGGCGCCTCGCGGCGACGGCGATGAACAACCAACCATGGTCTTTCGTCGTAGTCCAGGAAGTGGCCGCGCGTGCTCGCTTGCAGGAAATCCTGGGCCACGCGGAGTTCCTGCGCCAGGCGCCTTGTTGCATCGTCATCTTTCATCGCGAGATCGATTTCGCCGTCGAGGACGCGAGCGCGGCCACGCAGAACATCCTGAACGCGGCATGGGCGCACGGGCTGGGATCGTGCTGGATCGCCGGGCGGGGCATGGACTACGCGCCGCGCGTGGCCGAGTTGCTCGGCGCGCCCAAGGATCTCCGCCTCTTCGCGCTTGTGAGCCTGGGACGCCCGGCCGAGAACCCGCAGCCCGAAAAGCGACCGCTCTCCGAACAGCTTTCTTGGGAACGATTCTCCGAGCCGAGCGGCGACCTCTGAACGACGGCCGCCAGGTTGTCATGCACGCGCGCGGATTCGACGTGGAGAACGCGTTGATCCCGTCGGCGCTGCTCGCCGCGATAAAAATAACGCCGCGCGTGATCCCTTCGGCGAGAATTGCGGCGGCGGCGCTCGGCGCTGTAACCTAGACCGCCATGGCGCCTTCGATCAGCGTCGTTTTCCCCATGTACAACGAGGAGGCGTATATTCGCCGCGCGGTGGCCGCGGCGCGCTCCATCCTTTCCGAGATCACATCCGACTTCGAGATCGTCATCGTGGACGACGCCTCCACCGACCGCACGGGCGTGATTGCCGAGGAGATCGCGCGCGAGGATATTCGCGTGCGGGTTCTGCGCAACCAGCACAACCGCAAGCTGGGCGGCGCGCTGCGCGCCGGATTCGCGGCGGCGTCCAAGGATCTCGTTCTCTACACGGACGCCGATCTTCCTTTCGACCTTCAAGAGCTGGGACGCGGCGTTCGACTTCTGGATTATCAGGAAGCGGACGTCCTGGCGGGTTATCGCTTTGATCGAACATCCGAGGGCGCGATCCGCACGCTGTACTCTCTCGTCTACAACCTTCTCATCCGATGCGTCTTCGGCCTGCGCGTCAAGGACGTCAACTTCGCTTTCAAGCTCTTCCGCCGCTCGCTGATCGAGCGTTTTCCGCTCAAGAGCGAAGGCAGCTTCATTGACGTCGAGTTCCTGGTGCGCGCCCGAAACGCCGGCGCCTCGGTCATCCAGATCGGCGTCGACTACTTCCCGCGATCGCGCGGCGTGTCGACGCTCTCGTCGCCCGGCGTGATCGTCAAGATCCTCAGAGAGATGACGGCGCTCCGGCGCGAGTTGAGACGATGAAGGCGCTCGCGCTTTATAACGACATGCCGGCGCGCGTGCGCCTGCACACGCGCATCCGAGCCTGGACCTGCCCCATGAAACACGTCGTCGAGCGCGCGCCCGCTGCGGGACGGCTGCTCGAGGTCGGCTGCGGTCATGGGCTTTTCGCCAACGAAACGGCTCTCCGCAATCCGCGTCTCGCGGTTCTCGGCATCGATCCCGATCCCGGCAAGATTCGCTGGGCGCTGGCGTCGATCAAGGGCCGGAACAACGTCGAGTTCCGCCAAACGCGGATTGAGGATCTCGCGGACGGCGAATTCGACGCGCTGGCGATTCTCGACGTGCTCTACCTCGTGCCCCGCGTCGAATGGAAGCCCTTCTTGACCCGCTGTCGCGCAGCACTGCGCGACGGCGGACGGCTCCTGCTCAAGGAAGTGGACGTGCGTCCGCGCTGGAAGTTCTATCGCTGCGTTCTGCAGGAGCAGATCTCCGTGCGCCTGCTCGGCATCACGCTCGGAGACTCGTTCGCCTTTGCCGAACGCGAGGAGATGCGGCGACTTCTCGAAGAAGTCGGCTTCACCCGCGTAACGACCGCCGATCTCCAACGCGGCCGCCTGACGCCCCACGTTCTTTACGAGGCTGCGCGCGCATGAGACTTCTCATCGTGAACGCTGACGATCTCGGCATTCATCCGGGAGTGAACGACGGCGTCATCCATGCGCACCTCGCGGGCATCGTCACCGGCGCCTCGATCGTGACGAACGGAGAGGCTTTCGACCACGCATTACGCGCGCTCCAGCGCGCTCCGGATCTCGATGTGGGCGTCCACCTCACGCTCGTCGGCGAAACGCCGGTCTCGTCGCCGGAGCGCGTGCGCGGCCTGGCGCCCCAAGGTCGTTTGCCGCGCTCTTACGGCGCGCTTTTTCGCCGCCTGTTTCTCGGCCGCATCCCCGATGAAGAGTTAAAAACCGAGATCGAGGCTCAGCTTTCTCGCGCGCGGGACGCCGGCCTGAATTTGAGCCATATCGACAGCCATCAGCACGTTCACCTGCATCCCGCAATCTTCCCGCTCGCGGCGCACGCCGCCCGGCGTTTCGGCGTCCGCGCCGTGCGCGCCGCCCGGCGCGTCGTCCCCGTGCGACAGCCGCGCGCTGCCGTTCTTGCGCCGTTCGCCCGCCACGCGCACCGTCAGGCGCGACATGCCGGGCTCATCACTGCGGACACGTTCCTCGGAATGGCCGAAACCGGCGGCCTCGACGAGAAACGCTTGTTGCGTCTCATCGAACGCATCCCGAAAGGAACGAGCGAGCTAGTCTGTCACCCGGGCGTCGGCGACGGCGCGATCGGATCGGCCTACAGGTGGGGCTTCCGCTGGGACGAGGAAACGCGCGCGCTCACAAGCGCCGACGTGCGCGGCGCGCTCGTGAAGGCGGGAGTGCGTCTCATCCGCTTCGCGGATCTATGAGATCCCGTATGAAACGCGCTCTGCCCGCCCTTCCGGCGCTTCTCGCCGGGCTCATTTCGGTCTATTGCATCCTGGCGCCGGGCGTGGACATCTTGCCCTACCGCGGCGGCGAGCGCTTCGTCGAGGTTTTTCACCATGGTCGCTGGGACGCTCTCCATCTCGTGGCGCGGCAACCGGCGCGCGTTTGTGTTCCGGTCGCGCCAGCGCGACTGACGCTGGTGCTCAGCGGACCGGCGCAAGTCGTGATTCAGGTCGCCGGAATCGAGCACCGCATGACGCTCGACGGGACGCCCCTGTCCTGCCCGATGGTCATCGACCAACTCGGATGCATGAGCATCGAGGCGGATCGCGCCGTCCGTCTGCATCACATGCGTATCGAACGCTTTGCCGCTCCTTCATGGATGCGACTGATCGCCATTCTGCTCGCGCTGGCCGCGTCATGTTTCGTCTCCTATCGAACAAGCGGCCTCCACGCCTGGATTCCATCCCTCGTTGTCTCGGCCGGCGCGCTCTTGACGACAGGATCCGGTTTCAGCGGCATCGTTCTGTCATCATGGATCGCTCGCCTGACGCCGGCTGCTCTGGTCCTTCTTCTGGCGGCCTCTTTCCTGGTCGTTATGAGACTCCCATCCAACCGCGCGCGCGCCTCGGCCATGGCTCGCCCATCGGCCAGGGCCGAGACGCGTCTCGCCATGTCTTTCGGCGGACTGGCTCTCGTTTCGTGCCTGGCGCAGGTCTTGCTTCTCGATCAACCCCTGATCGAGAGCGACCCATGGGCCTACTGGGACATTGGAGGTCGCTTCCGCGAGGCGCTTTCCGCGGTGCGCGGACCGGACAGCTTGGCCGACGCCCTGCTGACGATACGCCCGCTTCTCGTCATGCCGTTCACGGGCCTGCTGTACGCGGCGATGCGCGCCATTGCCGATCACCCCACGACCGTCTACTGCCTACATTCCGTCGCGATGGCGGCGGCTGTCGGCCTCCTTGCGCGGACTGCCGGAAGAATCGGCGGATCGCGACTGGCGTTGATCGTCGGCGCGCTGGCCGTGCTCTATCCCACGTTCCCCATAATCTGTGGAATCGTGCAACCCGAACCGTTGATTCTGCTCTGCTGGACCTTCGCGCTCGACCGTCTGCTCGTTGCTCGCGAGCAGCTCGACATTCGCGCATTCGGCCTCGCCGGCATGGCTTTCGGAGGCGGTCTTGCGCTTCATCCGCAGGGCCTCTGGTTTCTCCTCCTTGCGAGTCTGGTCGCGATCGCGCCCTTCGGCCGGCGACTTTTCAGCGCCCGCAATCGCACGGCGCTTGGAGCGTTCGCGCTGGGCGTCATGCCCCTGACTCTCGTTACGGCGGCGGGAGAGACGTACGCTCGTCCGACGACGCATGTTCTCGCGGAGCGGTACGGTTTCTGGGCCTACAAGGCGCCCTGCCCGCTCGGCTTCTGGATTTTTATCGATGACGACGGCTGGCAGGGCACGGTGCGCCTCAACGAGACACGCTACGGCCGCGACTTGCCGGCTTCGGGCGCGGTCGCGCGTCTGACTTATACGAGTCGTTTCGTCGTCGAAAACGCCGTGCTATCGCTGCGAACGGTTCTGCGCAATCTTCATCGCCTGTTCCACCAGCCGGACAATCCATTTCACCGGAAATGGATCCTGCCCTACTCCTGGCAGGTGCACTGGCACAGGGCGCTCGCCGCACTGTTCCTGCTCGCGGCGCCCGTCGTTCTCGCGTTCCGGTTAAAGCCGATCCTGCTGCCTTACGCCGCGCTTTCGATGACTTATCCCTTCTATCACGTGTTCAACAAGTACGCCGTTCCCGCGACGCCGTTCATGCTCCTCGGCGCGGGGCTCGCCGTCCTCGAGCTGTCGCGCAATCGCTCGCCGTCGATGATCGGTTGTCTGCTGGCCGCGGCAATCGGCGCCTTTTTCTCTCCCGCCGATCTTGCCCTGCGGGGAATGCCGCCCGATCCAGCGCGCTGGCTTCTCGCTTCTCTGCACTGGGGCGGCCTCGCCGGAGCTTTCTGCATCGGATTTCATGTCTGGGCTCGGGACGAAACCGCCCGCGTGGCGACGGGGATCGCGGCCACGGCTCTGCTCGTCCCGTCGTTCGCCGCCGCCTGGGGCGATCCGTCATGGCGCGCCTTCGATCTCCCTCTCGATCGGCCGGCTGAACACGAGGTCGTCGTCGGAGAAGAGGGACAACGCAAACTCTCCGCCGCCCGCGAGGCCTACCTCGTCCTCGACCTCGTCGTTCCTTCGGGCGATCCCGAGCGTCTACGAATCGAGTTTGAAAGCGGTCTGGCCGTCGGTGGATGCGAGCTTCTGCCGACGATGCCCGCATTTCCCTTGGCCTCGACCCGCGGCCATCGGGATCCGCGCGCCTTTCGTCAATGGTGGCGCACGCCCTGGCGTCCTGAAATGGCCACGTCCGGACGCGTCTCGTTGCGCATCGTCGGATCGGCGGATGATCGGATCGGCGGCGATCTCGCGACTCCAGACGCGAACTCCGTCTACCACGGCCTCTCGCTGGGCGAGTGGCCGTATCTCAGCGTCTATCGATTGATGCACGACGGCGAGTACCGCATCCCCGTGCGCCGGGCGCTTGCGGGAAGCGGTTATTCGAGTCGCTGGAACGGTGAGCCGCTTCCGGGAACACTGCGCGTTCGGTTGTTGATTCTCGACGAAGACACTGGGGGAGCCGAGTGGGAGACGACCCCGGCGCCCACGCGTGACGTCGTAACGGCCATCTGGGCCGAGGCAGGCAGGCAGGCGCGCGCCGATCTTTGCCTTCCCGAAGGCGCACTACGGCTCGACTTCCAGAATCCGGGGAGGATCACCGGCCCGGCCGGCGAAGCGCGCTTCCATCACACGGGTGAGTACGAAGGCTGGCATATGATTCGTACACGGACACGGCCGGGCCATCCCCTACGGATCACGGTGCGTCCTCTCCATGAGATGTCAGGCGTCAGGAGATATTTCTTGCCCGCGTTACGTGAGGAGCACCCGCCTCTTCCCCTGGATTGGGCCGGCGTTCCTTACATTCCGCCTGTACGCATTCTCTGGGCGCGCGAATCGCCGCACTGGCGCCCGATTGTCGCGTATTGATCACAGACTTCGCAGCAAGACGCTGACGCGATCCGCGCCGTCGTGTCTCCCGCAAGACAGATCGCTTTAACGTGTGGCACAATGCTCTATACGAATGCGGATTTTCTTGTCAATCACGCCGGCAAGCGGCGGTCAGTTGCCATGAAAAAAAACCGAGAACAATCCGAATCGCGCTTTGAAGCCGCGATCTTCGATCTGGACGGCGTGGTCACTCGCACAGCGCGCCTGCACGCCGCCGCCTGGAAACGACTCTTTGATGAATATCTGCGCCATCGATCGAAAATCGGCGGCGAGCCCTTCATCCCCTTCGACGTTCGGGTCGATTACCTTGCCACTGTCGACGGCAAACCACGATACGAAGGCGTGCGCGGCTTCCTTGAATCGCGTGCAATCCATTTGCCTTTCGGCGCCAGGGACGACGGCCCCGAACGCGAGACGATTTGCGGTCTCGGCAACAGGAAGGACGGCTATTTCGAGGAACGACTCGATCGCGAAGGCGTCGAGATATTCGAATCCACGGTCAGTCTGATCCGGGCGCTGCGCGAACGCGGCATTCGGATCGGGATGGTGACATCAAGCAAGCACGGCCGCGAGATCGTGCGCCGCGGCGGCCTACAGGAGATCTTCGACGTCGAATTCGACGGCAACGACGCCGAAGAATTGCGACTCTCCGGGAAGCCGCATCCCGACGCGTTCCTTGCGACGGCCGGCCTGCTGCGCGCCGCGCCCGAGCGCACGATCGTTTGCGAGGACGCCGTCTCCGGAATCCAGGCCGGCCGGCGCGGAAGGTTCGGCCTCGTGGTCGGCGTGGATCGCGGCGGCAATCGCGCCGCGCTCGAATTGGCCGAAGCCGATCTCGTGGTGTCCGATCTGTCCGAGCTGACAGCGGAGCTTCTCATGCATGGCGGCAGTCGTTCGACGACGGTTCTGCCCGGCGCCCTGGAATGCCTGTCCGAGATCAAGGCTCGTCTGCGTGACAAACGACCGGCCGTCTTCCTCGACTACGACGGCACCTTGACGCCGATCGTGGCGCGTCCGGAACTAGCCGTGCTCACGCCGGAGATGCGCGACGCCGTTCGTCGCCTGGCGCGCCGGCACGCTGTGGCCGTCGTCAGCGGGCGCGGACTGGCGGACGTAATCAAGCTCGTCGGCATCGATGAATTGCACTATGCCGGCAATCACGGCTTTGAGATCCGCGGCCCGGGCGGCACGGATCTTCGTCACGAGATCGGCGCGGAGTATCTGCCCGCGCTGGCGCTGGCGCGCGATGACATCGCGAAGCGCATCGCTTCGATTCCCGGCGCCTTCGTCGAGAACAAGACCTACTCGCTATCCGTGCACTACAGACAGACGCCTGACGATCGAGTCGCAGACGTCGAGGCGGCCGTGGACGCGGCGCTCGCCGTCGCGACGGCGCTACGCAAGCATCTCGGCAAGAAGGTTTTCGAGGTTCGACCGCGCATCGAATGGGACAAGGGCCGCGCCGTCCTATGGCTCCTCAAGGCGCTGGATCTCGACGCCGCCGACGTCCTGCCGATCTACGTCGGCGACGATGTGACCGATGAAGACGCTTTCCGCGCTCTTGCGGGAAGGGGCGTGGGCGTTCTTGTCGTCGACGAACCGCGCCCTTCATCAGCCTCGTACTCTCTCCGGAGCGTCGAGGAGACGCGACGGCTGCTCGAGTTTCTGGCCGACGCTCCGAAACCGGAACGCCCATGAAAGACTGGTCGCTCGTCTATGAAGGATTCATCCCCTCGCAACAGCCGTTGCGCGAGACGCTGTGCACTCTCGGCAACGGCTACTTCGCGACACGCGGCGCCGCCTCCGAGCACAAGGCGGACGGCATACATTATCCCGGCACGTACGTCGCCGGCGCATACAATCGCTTGGCGAGCGAAGTCGCCGAAAGAACCGTCGTCAACGAAGATCTCGTCAATTTCCCGAACTGGCTGCCGCTCACCTTCCGCCCGTCGGACGGCGACTGGCTCACGCTCCTTCCCGAACGCCTGCTCCATTACCGGCAGGAGCTGAATCTCCGTCACGGCGTCCTGTCGCGAACGCTGCGGACCCGGGACGCGACCGGCCGCGAGACAAGCGTCGCGACGAGACGCATCGTTCACATGGAATCTCCGCATCTGGCGGCAATCGAGTATGTGATCACCCCCGAGAACTGGTCGGGCGAGATCATCGTGCGCTCACTCCTGGACGGATCCGTGATCAACTCCGGCGTGGCGCGCTACCGCTCGCTGAGCTCGAAGCATCTCGATATCGTCAGTCTGGGAGAAGCCGGCGAGGAGGATTCCGTCTTCCTGGTCGCCCGCACGATTCAATCGCGCCTTGAGACGGCGCTCGCGGCCAGGACGCGCGTCTACCTGGCCGATGAGCCCGTTCCCGCGTCCCGGCGAATCGTCCGCACGGCCGAGACTGTCGGAAATGAAACGACGTTCTCGGTGCGCGCGGGCGTGCCGGTCGCCGTGGAGAAGATCGTCGCGCTTCATACGTCGCGTGACGCGGCTTCGAGCGAAGCCTCGATCGAGGCGCGGGCGGCCGTTCTCCGTGGCGGCCGCTTCGCCGATCTGCTGCGCTCGCAAGAGCGCGCCTGGGGCGCTCTCTGGCGCCGCTGCGACATGGAGCTCGTTCCGGCGAACGACGAACAGCTCATCTTGCGTCTTCATATGTTCCATCTGCTCCAGACCGTGTGCCATAACACGATCGGCCTCGACGTGGGCGTGCCCGCGCGCGGATGGCACGGAGAGGCCTACCGCGGCCATATCTTCTGGGACGAGCTGTTCGTCTTCCCATGCTTCAACCTGCGGATGCCCGAGATCACGCGCGCCTTGCTGCTGTATCGCTTCCGCCGATTGGGCGCCGCGCGCCGGCTGGCGAAGGAAGCGGGTCATAGCGGCGCGATGTTCCCCTGGCAGAGCGCCAGCAACGGCGACGAAGAGACTCAGCGCCTGCACCTGAATCCGCGCTCCGGAAAATGGGGGCCCGATCACTCGCGCCACCAGCGCCACGTCAACGCCGCCGTCGCCTTCAACGTCTGGCAGTATCATCGCGTGACGGGCGACCGCGAATTCCTCGTCCATTACGGCGCCGAGATGCTGCTCGACATCGCGCGGTTTCTCTGCAGTATATGCCACTACGACGAAGCAAGCGGGCGATTCGAGATCCATGGCGTCATGGGTCCGGACGAGTACCATGAGCAGTATCCGGATTCGAACGAGACCGGCCTGCGCAACAACGCCTATACCAACGTCATGACCGTCTGGGTTCTCGAACGGGCGCTCGAAGCCCTGGAGATCCTTCCGCCCGAGAGCAAGGCCGAGGTCTGCGAACGTATCGGCCTGACCGGCGACGAGATCAATCTCTGGCGCCAGATCGTCTTCGGCATGAAGATCCCTTTCCACGGGGACGGCATCGTCAGTCAATTCGAGGGTTACGAGCGGCTGGCCGCGCTGGACTGGGATGAGTTACGCCGAAAGCATGGAAGCATCGATCGTCTTGATCGCATCCTTAAAGCGATCGGCGATTCGCCGAACCGTTATCAGGCGTCAAAACAGGCCGACGTGCTGATGCTCTTCTATCTGCTTTCCCGCAGGGAGCTACGCCGGATTTTCAGACGTCTGGGTTACGACCTGAGCGACGAGGTCGTTCGACGCACCGTGGATTACTATCTGGCGCGCACGACTCACGGCTCGTCGCTGAGCAAGGTCGTACACGCATCCGTGATCGACCGCTTCGATCGCGCGGCGGCTTGGGATCTTTTTCGCCAGGCGCTCAAGAGCGATGTCGCCGACGTCCAGGGCGGCACCACGCCCGAAGGCATTCATCTCGGCGCCATGTCAGGCACCGTCGACATCGTCCTCCGGCACTACGCTGGAGTGGATACTTCGAGCCCCGTGCTGAGCTTCCACCCGCGACTTCCTCCCGGACTCGATTCGTTGCGTCTCCGGCTTCGCCATCGCGGTCAATGGTATAAGGTTGGCGTGGAACGCCGTCGATTCCGTCTCGAGGTTGACGAACACGGTCTCGCGCCGCGCCCGGTTCGCGTTTACGGCGTGACGCATGTTCTCGCTCCCGGCAGCCGTTTCGATTGCAGGATCCCGGCGTCCGATTTGCTTTGATTCCAATGGCGCTTGAGGCGCACAAGGCCTCCGCCTCACTTCAGTCGCCCCTGGCACCTGGCGCAGGTTTCCGTCAAACGGCCTTCGAGCATGTCCTGAAGCCGGCGGCGCCTCGAGGCGCCCAGCCAAACGCTCTCTATCGACGATTCGAGAGCATTGTCGAAACGCGTTCCGCCTTCGTGATCCGTGCAACAGAGCACCGCGTCGCCGTTCCACTGCACGACAAGCTGATCATATGGCAAGGGACAGTACGTTTCCGGCGTGACTCCGGCCCGCCCGGGGCCGATCGTATTGCTCCATCCATGGAGTCTTTTCCACAGAAGGCGAACATCGGTCATCAGCTCGTAGCTGCCGTCGTCCTCGCAACGGTCGAGAAACCCGAACGTCTTCAAGCTTTCAATATCGTGAACCCGCGGTTGGAGTCCATAACGACTCTCCAACTCCCGACAAAAACCGATCCATTCCTTGAGAACCGCAATGGCGCGCCCCTCCTCCGAGACGATCGTCTCCAATCCGGCGTCCTTGCTGTTCATGACGTCGATCTCGATTCGTGTCGTGGCGCCGAGAACGATCTTTCGCTCCACCGCCAGACGTACGCGCGCGAGATACTCGGCGAACGTGAGCCGAGGCGCGTTGCGCTTGCGGAACGAGGCTTCGTCGGGCGTCTGGTAGGAAAGGATCATATGCGTCAGCCCCGCCGCGTACAGCGCATCAATGATCGGCGCCGTGATGAGACCGCAATTCGTGTTCAGCTCGATAGGCACGCCGCTCGCTTCGGCATGCGCGACGATGTCGGCCAGGTCGGGATGAAGCATCGGCTCTCCCATTTGATGGAGCTTGACCGGAAAGATCGGTCCGAGCCACGACCGCTTGGCCGCGACCTCGTCGATCAGACGCAAGGCTTGTGCGCGGGCCATGAAACCTCGCTTGCGTCGCATGGTCGCTTCTGGACAGAAAACACACTTGAAATTGCAGACATTGGTGAGCTCGATGAACAGATAAGTGATGGGGTAACGCCGTCCGGGCAGCTTGCGCAGCTCCGGATTCGGCGCGAGCACGGTCAAGTCCTTCTCGCCGTCGGGTGGATCGAGAGCAACCGATAGGCTTCCCAGTAAAAGCTCCCGCCGAAACTCGAGCCGGAACGATGCGTTCAGATTCTGGCGACGACTCGGATCGAAATCGTGCAGTCGAAACAACGCGCGCCGCAATCGACGCTCACCCGGCCGGCCGCTCCAGAGCTGTTGCGCGACCTTGTAAAGGCCGTCGTGCGGAGCGGACCTGTCTATTGAAACGTAGTGAAGACAGAAAAGTCCGAACATCTCTCCCAGGTACTCGACCGCGATCCACACTCCGTTTCGCGCGCGCCTGAGGAAAGCCTTCGGAAGGACGAAATACAGATAATAGGAAGATTGATCCGGTGACAGGAACGCGCGTTCGCCAAGCTGCTGCACGGTCCAACGCCCGTCGCCAGCGCTGGGCACGACGATCCGGCCCTTCGGTCCGCGCGGAGTGATACTGACATCGAGTCGCTCGCTCCGCAACAAGCCGCGTAATCGCGCAATCCAGGCAAAAGCCATTAGACTATCCTACGAGAGCAAGTCGCTAGAAACACTCGTTTCCCATCCATTCCCTGTTTCTCAACTGTCGGATCTCTTACGGTTACCAACCCAACGTCCTTGCCGTTGAACGCACGGACAGGCATCCCTTGCGTATCGGAGTGATACCCGGCGTGCGAGCCCTGGCCGGTGTGGGTGCGGTTGCGTCACGTCACAACACACCGACGAGGAGTACGTTACTCAAAAAGCCTGGCGCCAGGCAAGCCTTGAGTGTTTTCCTCGCCATCCGCAGGGCGGATGCGACTTCGCGCGTCACGGAACCTACGCCAGGGTTTCCCTGCCGGGGATGCACGTGGCGAGGTGGTATCGCCAAGACGCCCACACGACCTTCCTACCCGCCGATCGAGATGGTGAAACGGTTATAGCGGAACGTCACTCGGAAACTGGGCGACAGTCGCAACCCCTTCTCCCAGCCCGAATCGTAAGCGGGGACGATCCGCCGACACATCATCTCGGATCGATGCTGCGCGTTCCAGACACCGTCGCGAGATCGGCGAAAGGTCCCGGCATTCTGTCGCCGGTCACAGGACGGCCGAAGTAGTCCGTGTCGATCCTTCTAAATACGGGGCCGGGCTTCACGTCGCTCTTCACCACGAGGTCGAGTTGGAGTTTGTCCGGATCGAGAGCCGCCGTGATGTCGGCCATCGCTCCGCTCCTATCCCATCCGTGCTGTTCGCGCCACGATTTCAGGTCGTGCCACTCGGGCGGCTCCGGCGTCTTGACGCGCAGAAACGGCTGCGCGAAGAAGGCGTTCACCGCGGAGGCGCCGTAGACATTGGCGTCGGCCTCGTTCCGTGCGTTGGTGAACTCGATCGCGGACCGGCCCATCTTGTGGAAGATATTGCCGTGCACCATCAGGTTGCGGACATCGATGGTGTGTCCAAGGATCGGACGTGGTCCGTTGATGCCTGAAACGGTGTCCACGCCCACCTCGTCGCAGTCCAGGAACAGATTGTATGCGATGATCACGTTGTTCGTGTCGCGAATGAGAATGCCGCCGGTCAGACTATAGAAGATGTTGTTGTCGATCTGGTTCGGAGATTCGCTTCCTTCAATGTGCACGGCGTGCGGATTCACATCGCCCGGGATATCCGCGAACAGATTGCCCGTAATCCGCACGTTTTCGTTTCCGATGTCGATCCAGAGGCCGTTCCCGTGCCGGATGTGCCGCACCACGTTGTTGCGAAAGAGAAGATTCTTGGCGACATGCATCTTCGTCGCGGCGGATTCCGACATCATCGCCGCGTTCTGCCAGCCGATCCACTCAAAGAGGTTCCTCTCCACCAGCGTGTTCCGCGGTCCGCCGGTTCCGCCGATCCCCTCGATACCGCAGTAGCGAAACGTATTGCCGCGGATGACGTCGAAGCCCACGGGGTGCGGCGGCGAGGACGCTTGCCAATCCTCATTGCCGATATCGAAGCCCACGCTGTTGGCCCACTCGAAGGTGTTGTCCTCGACAATCCAGTGATGGCCGCGGTTGGTCGAGACCATTCCGCGCTGCGGCACCGGAAAGCCGTTACCCGCATGCTGGAACGTGATCCCTTTGACGCGGATAAAGGCCTGGTACCGCTCGGCCGGCGTGAACACCTGCTCTTCGGTGGTGATCTCGATGGTATGGCTCGCGGGGTCGTCGTCGTTCGCCAGTCGGATATGCAACGCCATTCCGTTGCTTTCAATCCAAACCTTGCCGGCGTAAGGGGAGAACTCCTGGAACAGCGGCGCCCAGTGCGCCTCGCTGAAGAAGTTCAGTGACCGCGGCGACGATCCGGCAAGCTCCGTGGACCCCTCCACGGGCTCCAGCGGCCTGCCATCCACAAACACCATCCCTCGCCGGCGGAAGTAGGTCGCCATGTTGTCCTTGGAATAGTCGATCCAGTAACGGGTTCCAATCACATTGTCCACTTGGAAAGGGTTGTACCCATGGAAGAGCGCGGGATCCAGGCGAAGCTCCCAAGCCTTGACGGGCCTCCCCGTTTTCGGATCGAAGCCGAAGTTCCATCCCTCGCTGGGACGCCAGTCCCTGACTACGGCAGAGCCTTTGATCACCACCTTCGCGCCGGGCGCGGCTTCATAGCTGATCATGGTCTCCGGGCCCGTTCCGCCTCGCGCCGGGCGCACGCACTCGCGGTACACTCCCTCGGCGATCACCACGCGCTCACCCGGCTGAAGCGCCTGAGCCGCCTTGTTGATATTGCGGAATGGGCGTTCCTTGCTGCCGGGCCCGTTGTCATCGGCGTTCTCCGCTTGTCCATCCACGTAATAGGTTTTGGAGAAACGAAGCGGCTTCTCCCACGCGGGGAACTCGGAGCCGTTGGGCATCGTCGAGCTGGAGGCAAACGCCGTCCCGGCAGTGAGTAGAGAGAAAAGGAAACAACAGCGTACGTGCGTCATGCCACCACCTTCCCTTCTTCCGTAACCCGGCCGCGAAAAACGTTTCGTGAAAATCCAGGTCGGCGAAGCCTCCGAACTAAAATGACGATGCATGCGATGATTCGCAACGGGCGTTTCTGACTTCAGGTCCGCCGCTCCTGATTGCCCACGGATAGCGGCCCTATCGTAAGCTGTTCGAAGCGTTCTGTATCGCCGGCTGGGACAGCAGGTAGTCGGCCGCCTGCACGATGAAAAGATACATTGCCGCGCCGCCGATGATGTACTCCCGCTCCTGCCAGATGTACGGCCAGTCCTTATCCTCGGGCAAATCCGGACGGACCAGGTTGATCGCGCTCCAGAAGGTCCCACCCGGAATGTAGCTCCAATCCGCGCGGTTCGTTCCGTAGGCAATGGTGGGAGAGCTGACACCGACGCCGGAGACCAGGCTGCTGGTGTTGCTCCCCGGTCGACACCCCAGCAACGCGTTGACGATCGCGTAAAGGTGGTCCGGAGTGTAGATGTCCGGCCAGCCTTTGCAAAGGAAATACTGAGAAAAACCAATGGACTCCAGCCGCTGAAGCGGAACGCCGAAGGGGGACTCTGCCATCCTCTTGTCAAGCTCGGTCTTGTGAGCCTTGGCGGCCTTGGTGATCTCCGCCTTGAACTGGTCGCACTCGATGTGCGGCAGCACGCGACCGAGCGACCACCCGACAAATGGAAAGCTCCGAGCAACATCAGCGCTCATGCCGCATAGCTCGTTCTTGTAGATTTCCTTTCCGGTCGTGAGGATCAACTCGGCCAGTAAACTGATCTTCTGACCGTTGCCCCGAAACGGCTCGTTCTGCTCGATGTCCTTGTTGGCCTGCCAAAGCTCTTCCGCCACGCGTAGACATTCGTCAGCCAGCTCTCTGTTGTGGTCGCGCAGGACTCGTGCCGCGACGGCAAGGCTGGTTGCGCCGGCCATCTGGAATCCTGGGTGTGAGTCGGTAAAGACGAGGCGGTCGTCCAGCTCGGGGATGTACGCCTCGATCTCGTGCAGGTTCATTGACGGATCAAAGGCCTTGGAGTACCTATTGGCCACCTTTTTGAACCAGAGCTCATCGAGCTGCGCCGCTTGTGCCTTTGCCGCGTCGTCACTAAAGACCTTGTTGTCGGTCATCGTCGAGCCGTCGCCGAGCATCACGTACTGCCGCAAGGACGGGCAGATGATCCCGCGGTACAACCGGCCCAACGGCCGGTAGCCGCTGAGAATCGCAAGCACGCCATGCTCGACCTGCTGCAGGATATCGGCTTTGCCGTCCGGCTGGTGCAGCTCCACATGGCGGTTCTCCTGGTCGACGAACGTGTTGTCGTGAGTCGATCCGAACTCCTCATACGCCAGGGCGAGAGCAATAACGGTCTGGGCCTGGGACTCAACCCGGAGGTCGTAGTCGCCCGCGTCGTGCCAGCCACCCACGTTGAGCCCCGGCACATGGTCGAGCGGCTTGAACGGCGATAGGGTTGAGATCTCCTTCTCGTTGTTGTACCCGTCGAAGTGACGGATGTTGAGCGGCATCATCAGCGCGTCGTCCATGTGACACAGGCCATGCCACACCCGATACTTCTGGTTGACCCGCATGTGACACATTTGGATGGGAATGAAGTATTCGAGCGTCGGTTGCCAGACATGGTTGGCGTAGACCTTGGCGTCGATGCGGAATGGATTGCTTGTGAAATCGCCATATTGGATCCGGTAAATTCCCGGGTGATTCACCTCGGAGAAATCAAAGAGGGCGTAGTTGTATCGCAGGTATTTCCCCCACTTTGTCGGGATTTGCGCCTTGACTTCAATACGTTCTCCACTTCCCGCGATGCGGGACAGAACAGCGGTTTGGAGATCCGTCTCCCTGCCGTCCATCTCGATGTAGGCAACCTTCTTCTGGTTCGGATGATAGCCGACCTGCGAGAGATGAACGACCGGGCCGTAGGTGTACTCAGGCATGACATGCGGAGTGATCTTCCAACTGATCGCATTGCTTGTGACGCCCGCGGGCACCTGGGAACGGACGACAAACCATCCGTTGTTGTGCTGCAGGCTCCCGTCAAGCAACTGCAGATCGCCGCCCATGCTCTCGATCTTCATTCTGAACAGCTCGCTTTCGGGAGCAACGACCAACGTGCGTCCCTGCGCAAGCGGCGAGGCTTCCGCCTCGCCGTTGTCGTTGATATGCGCCGGACCATTGGCTTGCCGCGGGAAAATCCCCGATTGCTCGTCCATGAAGTAGTGCTTGCCGTAAAGATTCCCCGGGAACAACTCGAGGTTGAAGCCGACGCGACCGACCCATGCTTCGGGAACAGGCTTGTCAAAGTCCACCGTAATCGTGAAGGAACTTCCCCGCGCTTGGACTCTCATGGTGTAGGCGATCTCCAGATCGGGGTAGATGACGGGGTTGAACCCTTGGCGGTTCAGGGACTCGTCTGGAAAGCTACAGGGAATGCTGATCTCGTTCTTGTCGCGGTCGACTTTGCGTGCATCGATCGCCAGCGACTGAGGGCTCACCCCTCTTTTCTCAATGCCTGCTCCCAGCTTTGCCACGGGTTGCCACTGGCCGGGAGTGGCGTTGATGCGAATCTCGCCGTTGGTCGCGACACGGTTCTCATGCTGGATGATCTCCACTCCTCCCTGGTGACCCTCTGAGAACGTGTTGTGGTATACAAGCACATTCAGACCTGGCATTTCGAAGTAGTCCTGACTATTGAGAACAAGGCCACGCTCGACCGTCTCACCAGCGATAAGGAATGCGCCCCAAGCAAGCGTTGAAACCGCGCAGGCCGAGGCGATTAAGCATGATCGGCGGAAGATTTTCGACATAACAGTCAAACTCCTCTCATCTCTCAGAAATACGGCAAGTCGTCGATGACGTGTCGTGACAAGGTGATTTCGCACAGCGCCCGTGACACCAAACAACTCGAAGCGGAAACGAGCGAGTATTCGGTACGAACGGCCATACTTTTTTAGCGTACCACTTCTTTTGGTTTCACGCTCGGGGGAGAGCGTCGTCAACATGGAAATCGATGCAACCCGCTTCCTTGACGCTCTCTGCGAAGCGATC
>JAFGSN010000142.1 GCA_016934575.1 Vicinamibacteria bacterium | reverse complement strand
GTGGATGCGTCCGCCTCGAACGAAAAAGCCCCGTGAACGCCGGCAAATACTGAAAACCGCGCCCGTCGCCTGCGTGAATAAGCGCTCGACGGCGATCGCCGCCATGGCCGCAACTCGAAGTTTCCACGAATCTCCTGTCAAGACGCGTTCATGGTGATATACTCAGCCGCCTCATGTTCCTCCTCGGACAGACGGTCGGGAAATACCAGGTGCTCTCCAATCTCGGTTCCGGAGGCTTCGGGACGGTTTTTCTTGCGCGTGACACATGGATCGACAAGAAAGTCGCCATCAAAGTGCCCCATCGCCAGGGCGGCGATTTCGGAGAGCTGCTCCAGGAGCCGCGTCTTCTGGCGGCTCTCGATCATCCCAACATCGTCGGTATCGTGACCGCCGAACGCGTCGACGGCGTGTTTTTCATCGTGATGGAATACGTCAAGGGACTCAGTCTGGAAAACGTTCTTGATCAAGAAAAATCTCTCGACGTCCCGCGCGCGATCAACTACGCCGCGCAGATTCTCAAAGGCGTGGAACACGCCCATGCGGCTAGTATTCTTCACAGAGATTTGCGGCCGGCGAACGTGCTGATCTCGGACAGCGGCACGATTAAGGTCGCTGATTTCGGAACTTCACGGCTTCTGGAAAAGACGCATGCGACCACCGTCATCGGCAGCCCGCCTTATATGGCGCCGGAGCAGTTCCAGGGGCGCGCGGTATTGGCGTCGGACATCTATTCGGTCGGCGTCATGATGTATCAGATGCTCACCGGCGCTCTGCCCTACTTCAGCCCCAATCCCGTACAAATCGAAAAAATGGTCGCCCAGGGCCGATGTACTCCTCCTAAACTTCGCAACACGCAGATCCCGAAAGAGATATCGGACATCGTCATGAAGGCGATCGCCGCCGACCTCGCCGCGCGTTATCAGCGCGCGACCGAGGTGCTCGAGGACCTGGCGACGGCGTCGGACATTGACCACAAGGCCACCCAGCTCGACGACATCCGTAAACGACTCAAGGCACGCGAGACGCCGAAGAAGGGATTCTGCTGGCATTGCCGCAAACCTCTGCACGCACGCGCGCAGGTCTGCCCGTTCTGCGGCGAGTCTCAGTAGCTAAACCTCAAGCGTTCAGGCACTTCCCCGCGACTCGTCGTTGACATCCCCTCACGGGCCGGGCTAAAATCGTTCGCCGGATAGGATCCGGGCGGTAACGAGATTACAGCGCATCCGAAGAGCCTCAAAGCAGTCTTCGGGGAATGCACTCGAAGGAGCCGGAAGGAATGGGTTTCCTCAAGTCCGAGAAAATATGGATGAACGGCGCTCTCATCCCCTGGGATGAAGCGAAAGTCCATGTGGGATCCCATGCGATACATTACGCTTCTTCCGTTTTCGAGGGCATACGCTGCTATTCCACGCCGTCAGGACGCGCCGTCTTTCGCCTGCCCGCGCATCTTCAGCGACTGTACGATTCGGCCAAGGTCTATCGGATGGAAATCCCTGTTCCCATATCCGAGCTTACTGCGGCCGTGCTCGAAACGGTCTCCGCAAACGGCATGAACGCGTGTTATATTCGGCCGTTCGCATTCCGCGGTTACGGCTCTCTCGGACTCAATCCGGCGCATTGCCCAATCGAAGTGGCGGTAATGGTGTGGGAATGGGGCCAGTATCTGGGCGACGGCGCGCTGTCGGACGGCGTTGATGTTTGTGTCTCCTCATGGAATCGCATGGCTCCCAACACGCTGCCCGCGATGGCGAAAACGGCGGCCAACTACATGAACTCGCAGCTCATCAAGATGGAAGCGCTCGCGGACGGCTATGCCGAGGGAATCGCGCTCGATAGCGACGGCTTCGTATCCGAAGGAAGCGGGGAGAACGTTTTTCTCGTCCGCCACGAGACGCTGTACACGCCGGCATTGACCTCGTCGATCCTGCCGGGCATCACTCGAGACAGCGTTATAAAAATCGCACGGCGTTTGGGGCTTCCAGTAGTCGAGCAGCGCGTGCCGCGTGAACTGCTCTACCTGGCGGACGAGTTGTTTTTCACGGGAACGGCTGTCGAAATCACACCGATCCGCTCCGTCGACCGCATTACTGCCGGGTGCGGCAAGCGGGGACCCGTGACCCAAGCCATCCAAAACGCCTTCTTCGACGTTATCCAGGGACGTGTCCCGGACGAGTTCAATTGGTTGACTTTCGTGCATGACCATGGCGAGTCGAGCGCTCTGCGCGGCCGCCGGTCAAACGCCGGCTAAGCGCCGGAGCAGTCCGGAGCGGGAGGCGACAAGACATGCACATCAACGATCTGTTGAAAATCGCATCTGAACGAAAGGCCTCGGACCTGCACCTCAAGGTTGGTTCTCATCCGGTGCTGCGCATCAACGGCGAGCTGATTCCGCTCGTCGAGACCAAGCGCCTGATGCAGGAGGACACCATCGCCATGGCGTTCTCCATCATGAACAACCGCCAGAAACAGAAGTTCAAGGACAACCTCGAGATCGACATCGCCTATTCCGTTCCAGGACTGGGTCGTTTTCGCTGCAACGTCTTTCAGCAACGAGGAACGGTCGGACTCGTCCTGCGCGTCATTCCCGTCAAGATCATGACCGTACGGGAGCTGGGGCTGCCGATCGTTCTGGAAAAGGTCTCCCAGGAGCAACGCGGCCTGATTCTCTGCACGGGCACGACCGGTTCGGGTAAATCGACAACGCTGGCGGCGATGATCGATTACATCAACGCGCAACGTTGCGAACACATCATCACGATCGAGGATCCCATCGAGTTCCTTCACCGCGATAAGAAATCGATCGTCAACCAGCGCGAGGTGGAGGTCGATACGCGCGGATTCGCCGCCGCGCTGCGCAGCGCCCTGCGGCAAGATCCCGACGTCATTCTCGTAGGCGAGATGCGCGATTACGAGACGATCGAAACCGCCATCACCGCCGCCGAGACGGGCCATCTCGTTCTCTCCACTCTCCACACGCTGGACGCCACCGAGACGATCAACCGCATCATTTCGGTCTTTCCGCCCCATCAGCAGAAACAGATCCGACTGCAGCTATCGGGCGTCCTGAAGTCGGTCATCTCCATGCGGCTCATTCCGCGCGCCGACGGCCACGGACGCGTGCCCGCCGTCGAGGTGATGATCGCCACGCCGTTCATCCGCGACTGCATCATCAACAAGGACAAGACCAAGCTCATTCACGAGGCGATCGCGGCCGGAGTCTCGCAATATGGCATGCAGACCTTCGATCAGTCGATCTTCCAGCTCTACAAGAAAGAGCTGATCACCTACGAGGAGGCCCTGCGACGCGCGAGCAACCCGGACGAGTTCAAGCTCAAGATCCAGGGCATCCAATCGACCTCCGACATGGCCGCCGAGGAAATGGAAAAGACGATGCAGTCCTTCGATCTGGAATGAGCGTTGGCATCGATTGTGGCAGGCCCGCGCCGATCGCGCGCAATAACCGGAAGAACGACGCGCTCCCATCCGCGCCGATCGTCGGCCGCGCGACCCGCAAGCGCGCCGCGGCGATCCGCTCTGCAAAACGCCCTGCGCCTTCTCGCTCTGCGCGATCGCAGCTCTTACGACCTGCGCGCCTCCCTCTTGCGTTCGGGATTCTCATCGGCCGAAGTGAACGAGGTCATTGATCGTCTCCATCGCTGGCATCTGGTCGATGACGAGTCCTTCGCCGAGCGTTTCGCGAGCCGCGGTCTCCGGCTGCGGAAAGACGGACCGCGCAAGATCCGTTTCGCGCTCGCGCGACAAGGAATTCCGCCGCAAACCGCCGCCGCCGGGCTTGAACGCGCGCTTGACGAGACCGCCGAGGATTCGGCCATCGCCGCCCTGGCCGGCGACATCTGGCGCCGCAAAACGTCGCTCATGCCGCCGCGCCGCCTGGCCTATGTTTATTCCCGCTTGTTGCGTCGCGGCTTTTCCCAACAACGAATCGCCGTTCAGCTCCGGCGACTTCACCCCGAACTGCTCGATGTCGTCGACGAGATGCAGTCCGACTTCGATTCGACGCCGGAAGAGGACGATTGATGCTTTCTTCGGATGAGATTCGCCGACGTTTCCTGGATTTCTTCGCAGCGAACGCCCACCGCGTCGTCCGCAGCTCGTCGCTCGTGCCGGAAAGCGACCCGACCTTGCTCTTTGCCAATGCGGGCATGAACCAGTTCAAGGACGTCTTTCTCGGGCGCGAGAAGCGGGATTACGTCCGCGCCGCATCCGCGCAAAAATGCGTGCGCGCCGGAGGAAAACACAACGATCTCGACAACGTCGGTCGCACGGCGCGGCACCATACTTTCTTCGAGATGCTCGGCAATTTCTCCTTCGGCGACTACTTCAAACAGGAAGCCATCGTCTTCGCGTGGGATCTGCTCACTCGCGAATTCGGTCTACCGAAAGAACGGCTCCAGGTCACCGTTTTCAAGGGCGATCAGGGCCTCCCGCGCGACGACGAAGCGCACCGGATCTGGACGAAACATGCGCGGCGCGGCATCCTCGAGCTGGGCGCCAAGGACAATTTCTGGGCCATGGGTGAAACGGGTCCGTGCGGCCCTTGCTCCGAGATCCACTTCTTCCTCGGAGACGACCTTCCGTGCTTCGAGGAGCAGTCGGGCCGGAGATGCCGCGGCGTGGAGTGCGACTGCGATCGGTGGATGGAAATCTGGAATCTGGTCTTCATGCAATACGACCGTGACGACTCCGGGCGGCTTGCGCCGCTTCCCGCGCCGTGCATCGACACGGGAATGGGCCTTGAGCGCATAACGGCCGTCGTCCAGGGCAAACGCTCGAACTTCGACACCGACCTCTTCGCGCCGTTGCTCATCGCCGTCGGCCGCCGCGCGGGCAAGGAGCGTGGACGCAACATCGAGGACGACGTGTCGATGCGCGTCATCTCGGATCATCTTCGCGCGACGACTTTTCTTGTCTGCGACGGCGTGATGCCGGGCAACGAGGGCCGCGGCTACGTGCTACGGAAAATCATGCGACGGGCCATGCGCCATGGCAAGAACCTGGGCATTGACGCGCCTTTTCTAGGCGAGCTGACCGGCGAGGTGGCCCGACTCATGTCCTCGGCCTATCCCGAGCTGCTCACGCACGCCGATTCCGTCGCCCATATCGTGACCCTGGAAGAGGAACGCTTCGGTTCGACTCTGAAGCAGGCGATTTCCGCCTTCGACGACGTCTGCGCGAGGAGCCGCGAGGGCCAACGCGTGAATGGCGCCGGCGCTTTTCGGCTTTACGACACCTATGGCTTGCCCCTCGACTTCATCGAGGAGCTGGCTCTGGAACGCGGCCTCGATGTCGATCGCGACGGTTTCGAGCGCGAGCTCGCCGCGCAACGTGGTCGCGCGCGAAGCTCCTCCAAGCTCGGCCCGGCCACGGGCGATCCCAGGTACTTGGCGCTGCTTGACGATCTGGGTCGCACTGAATTCGTCGGTTATGATCGGATCTCGCTCGATCAGACGCGAATCATGGCGGTCCTCAAGCAGGACGAGACCGCTCAGCGGATCGGCGCGGGCGAAAGCTGCGAGATCGTTCTCGACCGCACGCCTTTCTACGCCGAGTCCGGCGGACAGGTTGGCGATATCGGCGTTGTCTCCGCCGACGGCTCGACCGCCGAGATCGTCGATTGCACGCAGCCCGTTCCCGGCCTGTTCATCCATCACGCGCATGTCACGCACGGATCATTCGCGCCGGGAATGATCGTGAGCGCCGAGGTTGCGGCCGATCGTCGTCTCTCCATCATGCGCCATCACACGGCGACGCATTTGCTCCATCAGGCTCTGCGCGAGACGCTCGGACCGCACGTCAAGCAGGCGGGCAGCCTGGTGACGCCGGAACGCTTGCGCTTCGACTTCAACCACTACGGCCCGATCGATCCGCGGGAGCTGCGTCTGATCGAGAGCCGCGTGAACGAGCAGATTCTGCGCGACGTTCCGGTCATGACTCACGACATGAGACGCGAAGAGGCGTTGTCCGACGGAGCGCTGGCGTTTTTCGGCGACAAGTACGGTGAGCGCGTGCGCGTGGTCGAAGTGCCGGGTTTTTCGAAGGAGTTCTGCGGCGGAACGCACGTCCGCCGGACGGGAGAGATCGGGCTTCTGCTCGTGACTGGCGAGCAGGGGATCGCCGCCGGAACCAGGCGTATCGAGGCTCTGGCCGGCAAGGCGGCCGTGTCGCGCTCGCAGCAAGATGCTTCGATTATCCTGGCGCTCACGACGGCGTCCAAGATTGATCGCGCCTCGCTCGCGGAGGAACAGGCTCGCCTGCGCGAGCAGCTCAAGGCCGCCCTGCGCGAGATCGACAGGCTCAAGCTCAAGCTGGCCACCGGCGCTTCAACCGTCGCGGCCGAATTCCGAAAACAGCACAACGGCCTGGAGGTGCTCTACTGGCTGCCGAAGCACGAAGGGCTCGATCGCAAGACGCATGCCTCCGTCATTGACGACTTCAGGAACCGCAATCGCGACCAGCAGTACGTCGTCGCGTCCTCGACCAGCGACGGCTCAAGCGTGATCGTCGCCGTGGCGAACGGGTTGAAGGATCGCGCTCCGGCGCCCCAGATCATGAAACGTCTCGGCCTGCGCGGAGGCGGCCGCGCCGAGTTCGCCCAGGGGGGCGGAATCGACCCATCGCGCCTCGACGCTCTGTTCACGAGCGTACCGTCTATCGTCGAGGAATTGCTGGGAACCGCCGCCATCAACGTGAAGAGCGGATGAGATGACTCGCCTCAACTCTCCATCTCGCGCTATGCTGCTCGCAATCATCACGACGGCGGTGACTGCCCCGGTAGCCCGGGCTCAGATCTACACTCGCACGAGAGGCGACGGAGTCATCGAAGCCACGAACGTGCCGGACGCCTCCGGTTTCCAGCTCACGTATCCCGGGAAGGGCACGCTGATCCATTCGCGCGGCTTCTCGCGAAACTATCGCGGCCAGTTCGACTCTCATATCCTGGCAGCCTCGAGCGCTTACAACGTCTCGACCGATCTGATCAAGGCCGTGATCCAGGTCGAATCGGAGTTCGACCACCTGGCTGTCTCGTCGAAGGGCGCGCAGGGGCTCATGCAGCTCATGCCCTTCACGGCTCGTCGCTTCGGCGTGAGCGATTCATTCGATCCGCGGCAAAATATCTTCGGAGGCGTGCGCTTCCTGCGCTTTCTACTCGACCTCTTCAAAGGAGACATCTCTCTGACGCTGGCCGGCTACAACGCGGGCGAAAACGCCGTTTTGCGTCACAAGGGAATCCCTCCCTACCAGGAAACCCGAGGTTACGTGCGCAAGATTCGTCAGCTCCTCGGCGGCGGAGAAAGCCCGGTGATCGCCTTTGCGCCATCACGAAACTTTTTCAGCCGGCCGCGCAAGGAAAAAGTGCTTCCGGCCCGACCGCGCGTCTTCTACAAGTACCTCGACGGGGGCGGACGCCTGCACGTATCCGCAACCCCGCCGCCGGAAGGCGTTTACTACGTGATGCTGCGGGCCTTGGATTGAAACGCATGCCCGAGGACACGAAACCGCCTGCGCTGGATCGGGGCATTTTCATGGCGCACTTCAATCGCGCCAAGACCCTGTTCGAGGAGAAACGTTACGCGGAATCCGAGGAGCAGCTCGAGGAAGCCTACCTCCTGCGCCCGCGCGATTCCGGCGTGCTCAACCTTCTCGGCTTGGTTTACTTCAGGCAGAACAAGCTCGAGAAATCCGAGGAGGTTTACCGCAAGCTCGTCTCGCAGAATCCCGAAACGCCGACGCTCCATCACAATCTCGGCCTGATCTACCTCAAGCTCAATCGTCTCGAAGAATCCGAGCAGTCGCTGTTGAAGGCTCTCGAGCTGGCGGAAACCAACGCCAAGATCAGCTTCTACCTCGGCTCGGTCTACGAGAAGCAACGAAGATTCCAGGACGCGATCTTTCATTATCGTCGCGCCGGCGCCCACCTCATGGCGCGGCGAGTCGAGGACAAACTCGCAGCCGCTCCGCCGCTCAAGCGCCATGCGCGGCGCCCTGACGACACAGCGGAGCTCAAGGTGCAGGAGGTGGCCAAAGCTCTTGAACGCGAGAAAGAAAAACGCATCGAGACCGTGAGTCCGTCGCTCATGGCCGAGGGCGCTGCCCCTAAGTCCGCCGAAACGGCGCGTTTTCACAAATCCGAGAGCGAAGCGCAAACGACGGAAATCTTTCGCTTTCTACAAAACAACCTGCTCGAAGTCTGCTTCACGGGCAAGGTGTACATCAAGCAGGGAACAATCTATTCCTACAGCGGCAACCTGACATTCTGGGTGAAAGAGGCGCGCCAGGGCGGCTTGCTGGCGCTCGTGATCGTGACGGGCCAGGGACGGCTGATTCTGACCGACAAGGACCGAGAGATCACGCTCATGCACGTCGACGAGGAAATGATTTATATCGAACCCTCGCACCTCCTCGCCTGCGAAGAAACGTTGACGCCGCGCATCGTCCGCTTCGGCGATGATCCGATCGAGTTTGTCGCCGTCGAGGGACGCGGCCTGATCGCGCTTTCGGTGTCCAGCAAGCCTCTGTCGCTGAGCGTGACGCCGGACTTGCCGGTGTCCGTTCCTGCCAGCTCAATCATCACCTGGAGCGGCGCGCTGACCGCTCGGCCCGTGTCGGATCGTCAAATCTATGAACTCATGCATCGGCCCGGAGCTCCGCCCACGCCGCTCTTGCGACTCGAAGGCACCGGGCGCCTTCTCGTCGAACAGTCCGTGAAGCCCTGATCCTTGTCTCCGGCCAATCGCAAACTAGACTAGCCGACCACGCGCGTGTTGGCGAGCTGATCGCCGAAACGGATTCCGTATGGGTCCTGCATGATCTTGATGACCTCGACGAT
>JAFGSN010000141.1 GCA_016934575.1 Vicinamibacteria bacterium | reverse complement strand
CGACGCACTCGTGTACGACGAGATCCACAGCTTGTCCCAACCCGGATGGAAATCCGTGCTGCTCCGATCCCCAAGGAGCCAGCGCCAGGTCCCGCTGCCGCTCTGCTTCAGAACCGCGTACACCGCGCGGATCGTCCCGTCGAAACGCGTCGTGAATTTCAGCGTGTCGTTCGTTCCGTCGAAACGCAACACCGGAAGCCCGTTCACCGCGTCGGCCTCGCAGACCGGCTGCGCCAGAATCGTCGGCTGCGTCAGGTGGTTTTCCTGGCCCGAGAGGTCCGTCCACATGCTGACGCGTCTGGCCCCGTCCGCGACCACACCAACGTCGCTCCTCACCCACAAGCCCAGGCCGGCAAGGCTCGCAGGCGAGAAGTCGCTCTGCTTCGTGAAGCTTGCCATCGACACAGGGCTCGGATTCGTCCCGGCGCGGAACGCTCTCGCTTTCACCGTCGTCGTCTGTGTGATCGAAAGCGGGCCCGCGTACAACTCCGACGTCTCGCTCGGCTCGCTCCCGACCAACGTGTAGCGGATCTCGGCGCCCGGCGTCGGGCTGCTCAGGCTCACCGCCACCGAATCCTCGAACATGCCGCCGTTCGGCGTGAATTCGGGCGCGCCCGCCGTGGCCACGTACGCCGCGTACTTCAGCGCCAGATAGTCTTCTACTGACTTGCGCTGCGCATCACTCAAAGGTTCCGTGTAAATAATCAGCTCGGCGATGTCTCCGTTCCAGGGATAACTCGCCGCGGCATGCGCGAACAAGTACTCCGCCGTCACTCCCGCAGTCGTCAGAACAGATAGAACCGACATCGTCGCCGGACGCTTCGCCGTCGTCCCGTCCACCGCAGCGCCATTGAGCCACGTCTGCCCGTCGAGAATCGACGCGCTCGTGTACGAGCCCCACAAAGTCTCCCAACCCGGATGGAAATCCGTGCTGCTCCGATCCCCGAGCAACCAGCGCCAGCTCCCGCTGCCGCTCTTCTTCAGAACCGCGAACACCGCGCGGATCGTCCCGTCGAAACGCGTCGTGAACTTCAACGCGTCGTTCGTTCCATCGAAACGCAGAACGTCCATGCCGCTCACAGGATCGCGCGTCAGCACCGGCTGCCGGTCGGGGGCCGTCTGCGTCAAATGGTTCCCTTGCCCGCTCTGGTCGGTCCAACGCGACACGTAATCGGCTTCATCCTTAACGACGCCCTCGCCAGCGCGCACCCAGAGACCGAGCCCCTCCAGCGGGACTGCCGTCTCGTCCTCGTGCGCTTCACTGATCGTCAGCGCCAGTGGGTCGCTCGTGTGCCCCACCTTATCCGTGGCGACGACGGCCAGGCCCTCGCCCGCATCGCCGGCGACTCTCAGCGCGAACGAGCCGTCCACGAACGACGCCCGGCTGTTGCTCACGTTTCGGCTCGGATTCGTCGCCGTGACCAGACTCTCCGACTCGACCGACCCGCTCCGCCCGACGACCAGCGCCGAGCCGTTGCGCGCCTCGGCGCTCACTTTCGTCGGATCCGGCGGAGCGGGAGGCGTTCGGTCCACGACGATCATGCGGCTGGACGTCGCCGTTTCGGGCGCCAAGCCGACGGCCGTCACGCTCAGCTCGATGTCGCCTTCAGGCAGCGACGTCAGATCGAGCACGGTCTCGTACGGCGCGGTCTCGTCGATCACGACCGGTCCGGAGCCGGCGCGGAACTCGACGCGAGCGACCGGCTCGCTCGGACTGGCGGCCACGGTCACATGCGTGAATGCGGGGGATCCTTCTTGCGGCGACGTGATCGACACGGCCAGGGCCGCGTTGTTCACGACCACGCGGACCGGCGCGCTTTCGGTTCCGCTGTTCCCCGCGACGTCCACGGCGCGGGCCGTGATGAAATGCTCGCCCTCGGACGCTCTACTCGTGCTCCACGTCGTCGAGAATCCGCCGGCGCTCGAGGCGTCGGCGATCCACTTCCCATCCAACAGGAAGTTGAGACGCGCCACGCCGGAATCCGCGTCGCTGGCGCTGCCCGATAGGGACACGACGCCGATCAAGACCTGATCGCTCGCGGGCGCGGTGACTATCGCGGATGAAGGCGCTTGCGTGTCGACGCGGAAGCTCGCCGAGAGATCGCCGCGATTGCCCGCCCGGTCATGGGCAAAAGCCGTGACAGCATGCTGCCCTTCGGACAGGTCATAGCCCGGCGTGTGGCTGAATTGAGCGCCGCTTCGGATCACGGATACCGGCAGGCCGTCCAGCCGCATCTCGGCGCGGCTAATGTCGGGACCCGCCAGGCCATCCGATACGACGACGGTGATCGTCGGACGCGCGTTGGCCCAGCCTCCTGGCGGAGGACTGCTCAGTTGAAGCACGGGCGCGGCCGTATCCGCGGTCATGAACGTGGAATTGAAGGCCGCGGTCTGCACGTGACCGAGAAGGTCCGTGCTGCCATTGACCGTCGCCATGAAGGCGAGGTTCGACGCCAGGGGCTCGGACGGAGTGAAGACGAGCACGTCGGGCGCGGTCGACGCAACCACGCCCGAGACTGGTCCTGCGTCGCTCGCCAGACTCACGATCGACTGAAGATCTCCGCTCGTGAGCAAGGGCTCGTCGAACCTGACCGTGACGGCCGCCTTTGGCTCCACCTCAATCGCGCCGCCGGCCGGGCTGATCGCGAGCACCTTGGGCGGCGAAAGGTCGACCGTTCGGAACCGGCTCTGCACGCGGCTTGGCAAACGGCGTCCATAAACGTCAATCACCCAAACGCCCGCCTCGATGATCAACTCGCTCGAGTCCGGCCAACCGCCCGCGGGAGTGAGCGTCACGACACGCGCGTCCGAAGAAAGAGTCGCGAAGAAGCCGATGGAGCTCGCGCCGGCTTTTACGCTGAATCCGCCGGCGTTCACCAGCGCCGTGTTGAACGTGAGCGCGACGGCCTGCGTCACAGCCACGTCGGACGCGCCGTCCGCCGGAGTCACGGACGTCATGGCAAGCGGCGTTTCAATGAGCTGGATCGTGCCGGCATCCAGCGTGCTGTTCTCGCTCACAACAAGGCCTGCGACCAGCGCCACGCCGTTGTTCGCGGCGTGGCTGACACGAATCGTGATCGGTCCGACGGGGATGCCTTCGGCCAGGAACGTCCCGTCCGTGCCGGTCTGCTCGACCGCAAAACGGCCTCCGCTCGCGTCGATGCGCACCTGCGCCCCCATGGCGAGTTGTCCGTCCTCGTGCTCGACCAAGCCCTGAACGCCGCCGCTGGGCTCGACGAGAAGATTCAAGACAGTGGTCTCGCCGGGCGCCACGACGCCGTCGGCGCTCGCGGAGAGCTGCGGCCCGCCGGGCGCGCTCGTTTTGAACTTCGCGTTCACCGGCCCGGACAGCAGCTCCGGGATGCGGTACTGCCCGTTCGGTCCGATCGCGAGATACCATTGTTTATTCACGCAACCCGGTCCCGTTCCGTAAACCACAACGCGCCCGCCGACCGGCCCGGCCGAGCTGGCCGCCGTTCCCTCGAGCGCGCCCACGCCGAGCAAGACGAGATCCACCGGAATCGTCCGACCCCCGGTCACAACAAGCGTCTGTCGCGCGCAGTCGATGCTCGCGAGAGCATCCGCCGTGAGACTGACCGAGCCTTCGGGCACCAGGTCGAAGCGGAAGTAGCCCTGGTCGTCGGTCGTCGTGGTCTGATGCGAAGCGTACGCATCCAACGTAATGATCGATACGGCGCCCGCGCTCTGTCCATCGGCGGCCAGAAGCCGGCCCTCGATGGCCGCGGCGCCGCGCAGCGCGATGGGCAGGTCCAGCGTCTGTCCTTCGCCCGCGAGCGTGCCCTGAGCGCTTCCCGCCAGGAATCTCTTCCCGATATCGGCACTGGCATGGATGACGCCCTCGGGCACGCCCTCGACGGCGTAGCGCCCTTCTCCGTCGGCCGTGACTTTCACGCTGTACCAACCGGACTTCAGCGTCACCTCGGTGCCGGGCGCGGGGCTGCCGTTCAGAGTCACGTCTCCCTCGACGCGGCCAACCGCGTACGCCACGACGTCCAAATTTAGGACTTGGCCCTCGGACTCGAGAGCGCCATTGGCGACGCCGGTTCGGCCGCTGCGCGCGTCTTCGGCGTCCAAACGCACCGGTCCGGCCGGAACGTAGTCGAAAGCGTATGAGCCGATCTCGCCTTCGCTGGCCGTGGCCTTCTGACCGATCACCAATCCGCCGGAAGACAAACGAACCACGCCCATCGGCAGCGGCGTCACGCCATCGGACCACAGGAACCGGCCATCGACGTTGCCCGTCGTCGTGAGCTTCACCTTGACGTCGACTGTCCGGCCGTCCGGAGGAACCGTGGCGCTCGCGCGACCGCCCCGGCCGAAGTTGTCGGAAGCGTCCACGGAGAAGCCGCCCTCGAAAACCTCGGGAAACGCGAGCGGCTGGTCGGCCCCGCTGTTGATCGTGCCTTCGTAACTCCGATACGGAAATTCGTTTTCCGAGATCCGCACCTGGACGACGGCGTTTTCCACCAGCGCGCCGTCGCCGTCCACCACGGTGACGCGCACCGGCCCCCTGGCCTTGAGCCGAAGATCATGACGGGCGGGCTGCGACGGCTGCAGGTAAACGCACGTCTGAGCGACGCTGCCCGTGCCTGCAGGACGCGTGTCGCGCGCGGTGAGCAGATAGCGGCCGGCCGGCAAAACCGGCGCGAAAGAGTACTGTCCTTCCGCGACGGTGTGAACCGTCACGTCGGGAACAGGACCGCTCGCCGTGACCTCGATGTCAGGAACGCCGGGAGATCCGTCAGGAAGCATGATCACGCCCGAGAGAATCCCTGCGATCGTATCCTTCAGCGTGACCTCGATATGCGCGCTCCCGCCGTTTGCGGAGATTTTTCCCCACCCGTCAACCAACGAAGGGAAAATCGTGCTCGAGGCGCTCACTGAGACGCCGCCGACGTGAACGCCGTCAAACTGAAAACGGCCGTCCTGATCCGTGAGCGCCGCGTCGAGCAGCTCGTTCTTCATTCCGCAGACGCCCGGCACGTTCACGAAATGCAAGGCTTTGAGCTGTACCGACGCGCCGTGAGCCGGAGCTCCGTTCGGATTGAGCACTCGGCCCGTCACGGTCCCGAAACCGCTCATGCGTATGACCGCGCCGGACGCGCTGTCCTCGCTCGCCACCACGACCGAGCTCGTGGCTGCATCCCAGCGCCCTGACGGATCTTGCGCTACAGCCCGCGCGCTCACTGATCCGAAGGGCAAGCCGTCGAACCGCACAAGGCCCTGGGCGTCGGATTGCTTGAACCAACAGCCGCAAGCGTGCATGCAATTGCCCTGCAAACCCACGTTGGCGCCGGCAATCGGATCTCCGTCCGGTCCGACCACCTGAAAGACTGCGTCACCTACGCCGGACAATGCGATGTCGGCTCCTTCCACGACCTGTCCCGGCACTGTCAGCACGACGCTCGCCGAGCCGAACCGCCAGCCGTCCGGACTGACGGCCTCGATCTTGCGCGGACTGGCGCTGAGAGCCACGCCCGCCAGCTCGTAACGGCCCAGCTCGTCGGCGCGCGTCGACACCACGTTGTCCGATACCCATGCGTCCGCCGCGGGCGAACCGTTTTGGCGCGTGACCGTTCCGCGAACAGTGCCGTAGTTCGAGTAATCAAGGATCGGAATCACGAGGTCTTGAACGAGCTTCTGGCCGGCCACGCTCTGGCCCGTCGCGCTGGCCTTGTCGCGCTGGTTGAGGCCCGTCTCGAGGCGATAAGATCCGGCCGGAACTCCCAGCAGCCAATACTGCCCATAAGAGTCCGTCACGCTCAATCCCAGCGGCTTGTTTTCGCGGTAGTAGACGACATCCACGCCCGGCACGGGCGTGAGCACGCCGTCTTCCAGCTTCCGAACCACGCCCGTGAAGTCGACATTACCGTCCAGCGTCACGTCGACGGTCGTCGTTCCTCCGGCGACGTCGAGCCGTCCTGCGCCACGCCCGAGATTGGGTCCGAGAACGGCCGTTACGGTCACCGCGCCCACGGTCATCTCTTGGACCGAATAGACGCCTTGGTCGTCGGCGGTCGTGACAGCGCCAATTTGCGAGTCCGTCACGCTCACGACGCGCACGCGCGCTCCGGCAGCCGCGCGGCCATCGGCGTGCCTCACGGTTCCGGTGACGTCGCCATGGCCGACCAGAACGAGATCCAGAACGAGACGTTGTCCGTTCTCGCGCACATAGGCCTGGGCGGTGCGCAAGGCGCCCGTGTCGGGATCGTGAGTCAACAGCCGGAACGGCGCTCCGCACGAGTCTTGAGTCACGTAACGGAACTCGAAGCGCCCGCCGCCGTCGGTGCGTTGGGCCGCGACCCCCATCTCTTCCGTGGCGCAAGCTCCTGACTCTCTATTGGCGTAGGTCACGACTGCGTCTGCCACCGGCGTCCCGTCCGCCTTGAGCACGCGACCCCTGACCACCGCGCCTGGAACGACCAAGCGCGAGCCGAGCGGCTGCTCTTGCCGCGCCCCGCCGTTGCCGCGCTCGTCGCGTATGCCGCGCACGGCAATGCTCGCGGGCACGAGCGGGCCTTCAGGCTGCTCGAGCGCCACGAACACCAGCCGGCCTGAAAGCTGCCGCCGCGCGGCCACGACGGAGTTCTTGGCGATTTCATAGTTCTCGACTAGGGCGGCGTCGGAGTCGCTCACGACGCGATCGAAGAGGAGCGCGGCGTGAACGCCGAAAGTGTTCGCGCCATTCAGCGTCTCCCGTCCGATACTGGCGGCCGAGACAAGCCGCGGCCCCTGCGTGGAGAGAAGCGACGCCGCGACCGGCTCGCGCCGTTCGTACAAACCGTCGCCGTCATCATCGGTCTCGAGGTCGACGTCGCCGCCACGCGCCGGGTCATAGATCACGCGATAACGGCCGCCGGCATGGACCGCGATCCCGCTCAGCCGGGCGTGGCGCACGTCGCCGTCTTCGCCGGGAACGGCAAACGCCAGGCCCAAAACCTCTTCGCTCTTGCCGTCGATCTGGATCGCATAGGGCGGCTGATCGAGCGACGAGACCCATCCCATTCGCGGGGCGGAAGACTCCGATCCAAGCACGACCAGAGTCGCGGTGGGCACGCCGCGCGCCGCGAGGTCCGTGCGGCGATCCGCGCCGTCGAGAAGGGAGACGTCGGCCGGCCAGGCGCCGGCGCCTTGATTCTCGACCGCAAAAGAAATGAAAGGCGCGCCCGACGCCGCGATTCGGGCGTTGTCTTCCTCGTAATCCAGGGCGTTCGCCGACGCCGCGTCTTCCAGGGCAATGGCCAAGATCCTGTCGAAATCGCGGCCCGCGGACGTCTCCCGCAAGACCTGATCGAAACCGGCGTCATAAAGACCGCCGTGGACGTCGAGCAGCAGATCGCGCAGCGCGTCGGCCACCGGCTGTCCCAGTTCGACCCGCAGCCCGGCTTCCGCGACAGCCAGGCCCTTGCGGAACACGGCTTCGGTGCTGGGCCGTTCGACTCCGACCGGCAGAGTGTTCGCCCTGGCCGCGCTCCACGCCTGACCGAGCACGCGCATCGCGGCGCGCACAACGTTCGAAGGCAGAGCCCTCACCGCCTCGGGCAGCACCAACGTGTCGGGCGACAAAGCCTCTCCGCGCTCGCCCACGCCAAGCGTGAAGCTCAGGCGGCCGGTCACGTCGACTCCGCCGTTGGTGTCAAAGCGCAGATAGCTCGCCACCACCTCTCCCGTCACCTGGCTCACGAAGCGGTATTCGAGAGTCTGCGAATCGCCCGGATCGATGCGCTCGATGACCTGAGTGCCGTCCGAGAGCAGGCGGGCGCCGCTCAGCCGCGCGCTGTCCAGCGTCATCTTCACGTCCTGGCCGGCGCCCTGGCCAACGTTCGTGACGGTGGCGAAGAGAGAGAATTCTTCATCGGCGCGCACCACGGTGGGAACCGTGAACGTCACGTCGAAGTAGGCGTTGCGAACCAGAACGGCGCCGTGAGCCGTCCCCTCGAGGACCACGGAGCCTGTAGGCAGGCCATCGAGCCGAGCGCTTATGCTGAAGTCGACGTCGTGGCGGCCTTCAAGGTCGCCGCGCAGCGTCAGCTCGGCCCGGCCGAACTTGCCCGGCAGCAGCAAGCCTGATCCGTCCTCTCCCACAACGGCGACGGTCGCCTGCTGCGGACCGCTCTCCAAGTCGGGCAAGGCGAGCGGATCGTCCTCGGTGCCGGAAACGCCATCCAATCCGGGAGGCAGCATTATCGTGCCGGTCACGTCGCGCACGGAAAGCCCCGAGCCTTCAGGCGCGCCGTTGCCCACCAGCAACTGGGCCGAGAAATACTGTTTAAGGTATCCCACGCTGCCCGGTATCACGAGCAGGCTCGGTATTTTGACGCCATCGCCGAAATCGCCGCCCAAATACATAGGCGGCAGCACGCCGTCCGGTCCGTATTCCGCGACGGGTCTCATGAGCAGCGGAACGAGTTGGGGCGCGCTCACGACCGAACGCAATGGCTCGGGAGGCGACGCAAGCGGGATCGGAACCTGAACGCCCTGACGGTTGAACACCACGGGAAAACGGAAGGTGATCGGAGTCGATTCGAGCTGAAGCACGATCGCGAACTCGAAGCCGAGGTAAGCGCTGCTGTCGAGCACGACGCCGCGATCGCGGATCTCGTCTAGCGTCAGCGGCCTGGTCGCAACCGAGGTGATCAGGATCCGGTCGATCACGCGCAGCGTGACCCTGCGCGGCTTCACGTCGAGCAGCGCGCGGCCGGCACGCGTCAGGCGTATGTTGGAGATCTCGTAGTCCCCGGCGTGGGGCAGGCCGGGAAAAGTCAGAATCAGCGGATCGGCGGAAGGAATCGCGTCAGGACCGGAAAGGGGCAGCGAAAGCGCGCCCAGCAGTCCCGGGCCGGAAAGATCGGCCTGAACCTGGAACGGTCCGCCGAGAAGGCGAGCGACCTCGCTCGACGACAGCGCCTCTCCGCCGGCTCTGACGACGATGCGCAGACCTGACGCGGTTTGCTTCGGAACGATCGGATTGGCCGGATCGACGCCTGCTTCCAGCCCATAGAGCGGAATCTCGATCTCGCCGAGGCTGCGCATGGCCGCCTGGGCCTGGGGCGCGATGACATATACATAAAGAGCTGACGTGATCGAAAAAGCGACCTTCAACGAACGCCGAGCGACCATTTTATTCCTCCCATACAAGCCGGATCGAGCAAAGCGCGACGGCGCCAAACCGCAAATGCAACATGAGATCAGTCCGTTTCGAGCGAGCATTGTGTCGCGCCAACGACATCGCAATCGCCTCTCACTCCTGCGCCACCCCGGGAGAGATGAGCGGAAAGCAGGCTGGGATTAAGGTTCGATATTATCGGCGAACGTTAACGCCGATGTCAACAGGGAATCGCTCCGTGTCTGTCAAACGATCACGCCTCATCGCGTTCGAACGTTTTTCCGTTAAGTATTGACAGCAGCCGCGAGGATGGACAGAAAATCGCCGTATCCTCGCTGATCACGTCGCCGGCGCTTTTCGCCGTACGCACCGACTCTAAAACCTTGCATCGATACGGCAAGCGACGACACGACAGAATGTTTCACGATTTCGTCGAATTGCTTGGAGTAACATAGCGTCATGTGCGGCCGGTTCACGCTCACCACGCCCGGCGAGGAGCTGGCGATGTATTTCAGCCTGGACAAAGCGCCGCTGCTTCAACCGCGTTACAACATCGCGCCGAACCAGTCCATCGCGGTGGTTCGCCGGCCTTCGGCGGTCGCTGCGCCGCGGCTCGATACCGTCCGCTGGGGCTTGGTTCCTCGCTGGGCGCGCGATCCCGCTCGCCAGAAACCGCTGATCAACGCCCGCGCGGAGACACTGGCGGAAAAACCGTCGTTTCGAGACGCGTTCAGATGCCGCCGCTGTCTGGTGCCGGCCGATGGATTCTACGAGTGGAAGACCGCCGGTCAGGATCGAAACCCGCACTTGTTCCACCTGCGGAACGGCGGACCTTTCGCTATCGCCGGATTATGGGAGCCGAGCCTGGCGTCCGGAGAGCAGGATTCATGCGCCATCGTGACGACCGATGCCAATGCGTTGCTCCGCGGATTTCACGATCGCATGCCGGTGATCCTCCCAAAAGAGAGTCATGGACTCTGGCTCGATATCGACCTTGCGAATGCCGAAGACTTGCTGGTGCTTCTGCGTCCCTATCCGGCCGAAGAGATGTGTTCTCGCGCGGTGAGCCGCGGCGTGAACAATCCGCGATTCGACGATCCAAGCTGCATCGCGCCGGTTCTTTCGTGAACGTCTGTTCGCTTTTTCGCACCCAGGCATGAGTCGAGGTCACGAATATCGCGTTTGCTTGACTTCCCGTCAAATATTGCCGACAATCACATGCGACGGTCGGTATATACCGACCATGCTATTATGCAGGCGACATGCCAAACGACAAGGTCTTTGAGGCGCGTAGTATAACAAAGGTATACAACATGGGTGAGGTCCAGGTGCACGCTTTGCGTGGCGTTGACCTGGATCTCGAGAAATCCGAGTTTCTCGTCCTCCTCGGCCCTTCGGGAAGCGGCAAGTCGACCTTTTTGAACATTCTGGGCGGTCTCGATGTTCCGACCTCCGGCCAGGTCAATTATCGCGGAACCGAGATCACCGCGGCTGACGAGGCCGCGCTGACGGAGTACCGCCGGCGCCATGTCGGCTTCGTTTTCCAGTTCTACAATCTGATCCCGAGCCTGACGGCGCGCGAGAACGTGGCTCTCGTGACCGAAATCTCACTCGATCCCATGGCGCCCGAAGACGCCCTGGCCCTCGTCGGCCTTTCGGAGCGCGTCGATCACTTCCCCGCTCAGCTCTCCGGCGGAGAGCAGCAGCGCGTGGCCATCGCCCGCGCCATCGCCAAGCAGCCGGCGGTCCTGCTGTGCGACGAGCCGACCGGCGCGCTCGACATCACCACCGGCATCGTCGTTCTCGAGGCCATCGAACGCGTGAACCGCGAGTTGGGCACGACGACAGTCGTGATCACGCACAACGCCGCGATCGCATCCATGGCCGACCGCGTCGTGCGCCTGGCCGACGGTCATATCGCCTCGGTCGAGACCAACGAGCAAAGGCGCTCCCCCCGAGATCTCTCCTGGTAGAACGCCATGCGCGTCTCCGCTCTCAACCGCAAGTTGCTCCGTGACCTCTGGGGAATGAAGGGCCAGGCCCTGGCCATCGCCTCCGTCGTCGCCGCGGGCGTGACGATGTTCGTCATGTATCAATCGAACTTCGACTCGCTCTATCGCTCCCAGCGCATCTTCTACGAACAGCAGCGCTTCGCCGACGTTTTCGCCTCGCTCAAGCGCGCTCCGCTTCGCCTCGAGAGGAGGATCGCCGAGATACCGGGCGTCTCGTCCGTCTACACGCGTGTCGTCGCCGACGTCGTACTCGACATTCCCGGTCTTCCGGAGCCGGCGCGCGGCCGGCTCGTTTCCTTGCCCGCGCGCTCGCGGCCGTTGCTCAACGACATCCACCTCCGGAGCGGCCGTTGGCCCGATCCATTCCGGGACAACGAGTTGCTGGCGGGCGAAGCGTTCTTCACGGCGCATCGCTACAAGCCGGGCGCGACGATCTCCGCGATCATCAACGGCCGGCGCCGCGTCCTGACGATCGTCGGCAGCGCGCTCTCGCCTGAATACGTCTACAGTATGCCTCCGGGCGAGATGATCCCCGACGACCGCCGCTACGGCGTCTTCTGGATGAACCGGGCGGCCCTCGCCAGCGCCTTCGATATGGAAGGCGGCTTCAACGACGTCACGCTGCGGCTGATGCCGGGCGCCTCGATCGAGGATGTCATGGCCCGTCTCGACCGCTTGCTCGAACCTTACGGCGGTTTCGGCGCCATTCCGCGCGCTCTTCAGTTCTCGCACTGGTCGCTCGAAAGCGAGCTCAAGCAGCTCCGCGACTTCGGATTCCTGATCCCGCTCATTTTCCTGGGCGTGGCGGCCTTCATTCTCAATACCGCGATGACGCGCGCCCTGGCGCTCCAGCGCCAGCAGATCGCCGCTCTCAAGGCCCTCGGCTATTCGAACGGAGAGCTGGCCTGGCATTACATCAAGTGGGCGCTCTTCATCGCGTCCATCGGCGCCGTCGCTGGCGTCCTTGCCGGCGCCTGGCTCGGGCGAAGCATGATCGTTATTTACAATCAATATTTTCGCTTTCCCGTGCTCGACTTCCGGCTTTCGATCGGCGTCACCGTCATCGCCGTCCTCCAAAGCCTGCTCATCGCCGCTCTCGGCGCGTTCTCGGCCGTCCGGCGCGCCGTCAGGATACCGCCGGCCGAAGCCATGCAACCGGAGCCGCCCGCCCGCTACAGCGTGAGCTTTTCCGAGCGCCTCGCTTTCGGACGTCGCCTTTCGAACATCACGCGCATGGTGCTGCGCAACGTCGAGCGCCATCCGGCGCGCTCCTCGGCGTCGATCATCGGCATCGCCCTCTCGGTCGCGATTCTGGTCATGGGATTCTCGATGGTCGACGTGATGGATATCCTGAAGCAATACCTCTTCTCGTACATTCAGCGCCAGAACGTGACCGTGACGTTCGCCGAGCCGGCCTCCTCTCGCGCATTGCATGAGATGCGTTCGCTGCCGGGCGTTCTGCACGTCGAACCGATGCGGGCCGTTCCCGCGCGCCTGCGCCACGGTCACCGCCATCGCAACGTATCGGTCGTCGGGATGCGGGCCGCGCCCAGGCTCAACCGCGTCGTCGATCGCTCCGGACGCGCCGTCAGCCTGCCCCCCGAGGGTCTTGTGATCTCGCGCAAGCTGGGCGAGGTCCTCGACATCGCGGCCGGAGATCGCGTCCTGCTGGAAGTGCTCGAGGGCTCGCGTCCCGCGCGATTCGTGAACGTCTCGACGCTGGTCGACGATTTCCTTGGTCTTTCGGCCTTCATGGAGCAAGACGCCCTGCACCGGCTCATGCGCGAGGCGGGCACGCTTTCCGGCGTCTATCTCCAGGTCCAGGATTCTGGAGCGAGCGCCATATCCGCGCGGTTGAAGCGGACTCCGGCCGTGGCCGGCGTCAGCGTGACCGCGGCCGCGTTACGCAGCTTCGAGGATGTCATGGCGCAGAACATGGACGTCATGATCCTCATCAACGTCCTCTTCGCCGGAGTCATCGCTCTCGGCGTCGTCTACAACGCCGCGCGCATATCGCTTTCCGAGCGCGAACGCGAGCTGGCCAGCCTGCGCGTGCTCGGCTTCACGCGCGGCGAGATCTCGCTCGTGCTTCTGGGCGAGCTGGCCATGCTCACGTTTTTGTCGCTGCCCGCCGGCGTCGCGCTCGGTTACGGCTTCACGCTGGCGATCATGTCTTCAATTGAAAGCGAAGTGTATCGCTTTCCGTTGATCATCACGCCGCAAGCCATGGCGCGCTCGGCGCTCGTCGTGCTCATCGCCGCCGCGATTTCGGGGCTTTTCGTGCGCCGCAAGCTCGATCGCCTCGATCTCGTGGCCGTGCTCAAGACAAGGGAATAGTCCATGAAGATACCGCGAATCCTCAAGAATCGAATGGTCGTCATCGGCGCGGCCGTGTTGCTCGTGATCGTCATCATGGCCGCATGGCCAAAATCCCAGCCCGCGGAGCTGGCCGCCGTTCAACGCGGACCCATGCGCGTCACGGTCGACGAAGAGGGCGAGACGCGCGTGCGCGCGCGTTTCGTCATCTCCGCTCCCGTCGCGGGACGCGTGCTGCGAATCGACCTGGAGCCGGGCGACGCGGTCGCGCGCGGTCGCACGCTTCTGGCAACGTTCCTGCCCGGCGCTCCCAATCTGCTCGATGCGCGCGCGCGCGCCGAAGCCGAAGCGGGCGTTAAGGCCGCCGAAGCCGCGCTGGGCCGGGCTCAAGCCGAACGATCGAGCGCACGCGCCGCGCTCGATCTGGCGCGCTCCACCCTCGAACGAAATCGCCGGCTCGCCCAGGAACGAATCGTCTCGCGCGAGACGCTGGAGTCTCAGGAGGCGGCGGCGCGCGCCGCCGACGAAGGGTTGCGCGCCGCCGAATTCGCCGTCGCCGGCGCCGAGCACGAGCTTTCGATGGCTCGCGCGCGCCTGCTGACGTCGTCCAATCCCGTCGCCGCCGGCGGCAAATCCATCCGCATTGTCTCCCCCATCGACGGCGTCGTCCTCAAGCGACTGCGTGAAAGCGAGGCGGTCGTTCCGGCCGGCGAGCCTCTGCTCGAACTGGGCGATCCCCGGCGTCTCGAAATCGTCTCCGATCTGCTCTCCAACGACGCCGTCATGGTTCGTCCAGGCGCGGCCGCATTCATCGAGCGCTGGGGAGGCGAAGAGACTCTGCGCGCCCGCGTCCGCCGCGTCGAGCCTTCGGGGTTCATGAAGATCTCCGCGCTCGGCGTGGAAGAGCAACGCGTCAACGTCATCATGGATTTCGAGGATCCGGCCGAGGCCCATGACGCGTTGGGCGACGGCTATCGCGTCGAAGTGCGCATCATCGTCTGGGAATCCGAGGACGTGCTCAAGGCGCCGACGAGCGCCCTTTTCCGGCGAGGCGAGGACTGGTCGGCGTTCGTCCACGAGAAAGGCCGCGCGCGATTGCGCTCAGTCGAAGTCGGAAGACGCAACGGACTCGAGGCGCAGATCCTGTCGGGCGTCGAAGCCGGCGAAAAGGTCGTGATCCATCCCAGCGACTCGCTCGAGGACGGCGCGCGCGTGACGCCGCAATCGTCCTGAATACGAAGGAGGACGCCATGGTGCAGAGAAAAGCCGCCGAGCCCGTGGACACCCGGGGCGACATTCTGCGCTCCGCAACGATTCTTTTCAGGACGCAAGGCTACGACGCCGTTTCAGTGCAGGCCATCATCGACGCCGCCCGGGTTTCCAAGGGCACTTTTTACTATTACTTCAAGACCAAGGAAGAGCTGCTCGACTCGCTCGTTGAACGCGTGACGCACGAAGCCCTCGACGAGATCCGCGCCGCGGTTGAAACCGAGCCGGCGTCGGCCATCGCGCGCCTCAATCGTTTCCTCGCGGCCTCGAAGGCCTGTCGCCTGCGCAATCTCGCCCTGGTCAAACCCGCGTTGCAGGCGCTCATGCGCGACGAGAACGCCATCATCCGGGAAAAGAGCTGCAAAAGAACGACCGCGCTCGTTTCTCCGATGCTGGCCGACATCATTCGACAGGGCGTCGCGGAGGGCGTCTTCGTCGTTCCTGACGCCGACGATATGGCGGAGTTGATTCTACAGATATGGGGCTTTTTGGGCGAGAAGAACGCCCGCACCCTTCGCGACTCTCCGGACATCGACTCGTCGACGACGATTATCGAACGACGCATCGCTTTTGCCGTCGAAGCCGTCGAACGCCTTCTGTGCTTGCCCAAGGGCGCCGTGGAACGCTTCGATCACGCCTATCTGTCGAGGATCATGTCAGCCCTACGAGAGAGTCCGTCTTCATGACGCGCCTTCGCGGTCGGTCCTATCGCGGCAGCCTCAGACCACGAGGAGCGCTCACGCCCACGGCTCCGGCCTCGTGCGCTCCGGCGTCGCACGCGCCATTCTGAGGCCGGGTCACGCCGCGCTGGTCGGCCGCCGGCGGCGGGCAGCCGCTCGTCACGGCGTTGAGCGCCGGGCTGCCGTCCAGCGGCGCATGCGTCATGGTCGGACCGCCGTTGTCCGCGAGCGGTCCGAGCATCGGCTCGGCGATCGTAATGCCGTCGATACAATCGCTGTCGTTGTAGTAGCTGGGGTTGCGCGCCGGGAACTGAAGGTTGAATCCGCCGTCGATGAGCGCGCTGGAGCAGTTCATGCCGAGGTTCCAATCATAAACGCCGGTTGATGAAACGTTGTTGGCCACGATCGAGGCGCGCAGAGTCGTGCTGCTCGATTCCATTCCCCCGCAGATGCCGCCGCCCACCCAGTCCGCGTAGTTGTCGACGATCGTGAGATGCGAGAGCGTCACGACGTTATTGGCGTTGATCAGGATCGCGCCGCCCAGTCCCGTGTTCCCGCTGTCGTTTCCGGGCACGCCGTTCGCTCGATTTCCCGAAAACGTGCTGTTCGCGATGACGGCGGGATCGGCTTCCAGGAGCCAGATCGCGCCGCCCTGCCCCACCGTCTCGTTTCCGGCGAATGTGGAGCGTGCGATCGAGAGCGCGCCGTTTTGATGATAGATCGCGCCTCCATTGTTGTATGTCTCGTTGTTCTGGAATGTCGAGTCTTCGATGATCACGCCAGAGCCGCCGGCATACTGATAGGCATGGACGGCTCCGCCCAGATGACTCGACGCGTTTCCGATAAACGATGAGCGGCGGATCGTTACGAGACCGTCGTTCGAACCGTCGATGTAGATCGCGCCGCCGCCGCCGCCGTTTCCGCCAACCATCGCATGCGTTTCGTTGTTCGAGAAGACGCTGTCCTCGACGGTCAGGCGCGCTTGCAGATTGCCGATGGCGCCGCCGTTGCCGCCACGGTTGCCCGTAAAGACGCAGTTGCGAATATAAACGTCGCCGCCCTGAGCGTAGATGGCGCCGCCGCCGACGTCCGGTCCGGCCTGCGTGCAGACGTTGTTCGAGAACGTCACGTTCTCGACGTTGAGCGTCGTAAGATAGTCCTGATACGCCAGACGAATCGCCGCTCCGACGTCCGTCGTGCGCGCGTTTCTCAGCGTGAGATTCCTGAAAGTGAGCGTGAAAGACGAGAACTGGTAGGTCGTCAGAAACATCCGGGTCGTGTTTCCGCCGTCGAGAGTGATCTGCTCGCCCGCGCCGTCGATCGTCGTCGTGGTCGTCAGCGTCTTGGCGCTGGTGATCGGAATGACGACCGGTCCTCCCCCGCAATTGAACGTGACGGCGCCGCCGCCGGCGAGAGCGGCGTTGAACGCCGACTCCGTACAACTGGCGGGCGTGCCGTCGCCGACGACGCCAGCCGCCCGGGCCGAAGCGGGAAAAACGGCCGCGATGAGCCCCGAGACGACAACGCCCAGGAGTCCATGACGGCAACAAAATCGCGTGCGTCGTCCGGACATCTGAACCTCCGCGAAGCGATGGGTCGCGGCGAGAAAAAGCGCCGCAAGGCCATGGCCCCCTATCTCGGCGCGCCGCTTGCTCGGAGTGTAAAACTCCGGTCGGCCGCGGCCTGTGATCCCGCGCACAGATACGGCGAACGAACGACGTCAAGTCATGCGTCTCACGCTACTTCTTGACCAGGAAAAGCGCGCCGTCGTCGTTCTCTCGGACCAGCTCCATGTGCTTGTCGTCGTTGAAACGGATTTTCAAGCGTTCAGCCGGGCCGTTCTCCTGCGCGATCTCGAGAACGACTTGCTTATCGTTTTCGGAAACGACGTGATATGAGCCGCTCGTCTCATCGCCGTCGTGATCGGTGATCGTCACCATTTTCTCATCGAAGGTGAAAGCCAGCCGTGCAAGCTCTTTTTCGATTTCCGACTGCTTTTCTGACGACAGGCTTTTAATCTCCGGATTCGATTGCTTCAGCTTCTTGATGTCGACGCCCCAGGATCCGACGAGCTTCGATGTCGAACCTGCCGACGCCACGGCCGCCACAACGAAGAATAGCAGCGTCATCCCCAGTGCTGTCCGGAGACCTTTGTAGATCGCCGTCATTTCAATCGACCTCCTCTTGTGGCAAGAACGCGCTCCGCGTCATCTTCGCCGAGAGAGGCGTGAACGCGTCCACGCGAATCGGTTTGACATGCCGTCTCGAAACGCGATAATGCGCTCGCGTTTCGATGATTGCAGGATCGCTCCCCGCGGCAAGTGGCGACGCTCCGTCATCCGCCGATGACGGCGTGAGAGTATCACGGTTCATTCGACCATGCAGACGAGCAAGGCGGGCGCCATGACGCTCCGGCGACTCCCTGGCGCTCTCGATCCAGGGAACGGCATCGCACGTATCGTGACGCTCGGCGGCGCGGCCTTGGCGACGCTCGTCTTCTGCGCGTGCTTTTCCATCAGGACGGAGCACGAATGGCGTTTGTTCCCGGATCTTCTGTCGTACGCGTCCGGCGTCGAGCCTCACACGAATCCCAAAAAAACCAGCGATTTCCTCTGGACGAAAACCCGCGCCGCGATCGACCTGCCGCTGATACTGGCGGGGAATGCGCGAATCGGAATCGTTCTTTCGTCTCCGGCAGGACCGCGGCGCGTCCTCTTTTCCATGGATGGCGCCGTCACGGCCGACGCCGTCATCGTCGATTCGATCCCGACGACGATCGATTTCGACGCGACCGCCGTTCACCGGCGGCGCCTGGGCCTGTCGCTCGATGTGACTCGCATGAATGCGCGCGCGCGCGGCGTGCGCGCGCACGTCCTTCAGTTGCGGCGCGGCTCCGGATGGCTGCTGCCCAGTTTCTCCGTCGTGATCGCTTACGCCGCGACGTTGTTGCTTCTGGTCGTCGTCCTGGGAAGGATGGGCTTTGGCCTTCGTTCCGCCTGGGCTGCAACCGCGCTTCTGATCTGCCTCCCGGCGTCGATTCTCGCGGGAGCGGATCCTCTCGCGGCCGCGCATCTCTGCCTGCGGTTTCTCATATGGATTCCTCCCGTCGTGTTCGCGGTCATGAACGTCTTCATGATCGTCGCGCGGCGCTCGTCTTTCGAGCCTCCGCGTCGCGAAGTCGTTCGATGGACGACGGCGCTCTTCATGGCCGCGCTCGTCCTGCGCGGCGGATGGCTCCTCCATCCCGGCCACTACCACAAGGACGAGCCGATTCACGAGCAGATGCCTCGGATCGCCATGGAAAACGGAGTCCTGGATCTCTGGCGCAACATCGAGGCCCATCAGGCCCGCCACCTGCTCGGAGAAACCAACGTCGCGGGCGGACTGACCGTCATCCGATATCCCCCGACGTTCTACACTTTGGCGCTCGTGCCGAGTTTCGCGCAACGCGCGCTTGGACGGGACGCCGACTTCGGGCACTGGAACAAGCTGCTGGCCGCGATCATGAGCGCGGCGCAGATTCTGCCCATTCTCGCCGTGGCGTGCCGTCTTGGCGCGTGGCCGTTCGTGATGGTGTTCTGCGGCGTTCTCGAGGTCTTCTCGCCGGTCGAGATTCATGAACTGTCCTGCGTCGCCTTGTCGGCGACCATGGGCAAGCTCTCCGACCTCATTCTCCTCAGCTACCTGATCTGTCGGGGCGGAAATCCGAGCCGAACGATCACGAGTGCATTGATGCTTCTTTGCCTCATGTCGTATGTCGGGAGCTGGATCAACATCGCGGTCGTCTGCGGCCTGTACATGCTCGTCGCCGCGATCGACCGACAAGCTCGCGCCGGCGTGCCGCGTCTCGCCGTGGCCGGCGTTTTGGCCGTCGTTGCCGCGTGCCTGCTCTTTTACGGCGATCTCTGGTGGCGAGTCTTCACCGTCCACCTGAAGGCCGGTTACGGCGCCGAAGGAATCGGCGCCCGCTGGTCGGCGCTGGCTTACCCGTCGCGATGGTTGTGGGGAGAGATCGCGCCGTACTATTCGCCCGCGCACTTCCTGGTCTGGCTCTGCGGGCTGTCGTTGACGATACGCCGGCCGCTGGCAGGCGCCTCCCGCGCCTTCTGGCTGTCGTGGAACATGGCCCTCATCGCGCTGCCCGCCCTGCAATGCCTCGGCGGCCGCGCGCTGGAATACTTCCGGTCGGCGCATCTCACGATGGCCTTGATGTCGCTCTGTGGCGGGATCGTCCTGTCGAGCGTCCGGGAGGCGCGCCGTTCACGGCGCGCGCTCGCCCTGGGTCTTCTGGCGATCCTGCTCTCCCTGCAAATCATTCGCATCGTACGCATGGTTCCGCCGTTTTTTATCGATCTCGACGCCATGCTCCTCCCGGCATGGCCGTTCTGAGACACGCAACGTCGTCACGCAAAATTTTGGAAGGCTTAAAAACAGTCCCTGTCTACTGGAAGTCCGCGGCAAGACCGGGATGTGGCGCGCCCGGAGAGATTCGAACTCCCTACCTACTGGTTCGAAGCCAGCCGCTCTATCCAAGTGAGCTACGGGCGCGATCGGTCACGAAACTTAATGTTAGCACGCACGACGAGCGAACGTCATCTCAATCAGTGTTGCATAATCTCAACCCTTCTCATGCCTATGCTTCTGATGTAAACTCCCACCGAGTCTTGAAACGTATTCGCCGATGATGGAGGTTGACGGTGCCGACGCCATCGACTCCTCTTGCCGGACACAAGATCCTCGTCGCCGACGATCAACCCGCCGTTCGAGCGGTTCTCGAGGAAATCTTGAACCAGTCCGGAGCCGAGACCTGGATGGCCGAGGACGGCGAGGCCGTGCTTCGTCTCATCGAGAACGCGCGGCCCGATCTCATCATGCTCGATCTCTGCATGCCGGGCATGGACGGCTGGACCGTGCTGGAAAAGCTCGGCGGCGCGCCCGCGACGCGCGGCATCCCCGTCATCCTGGAAACGGTCGCCGGAGACCTCGACAGTTACGATCGCGCGAAAAAGTTCGGCGTGGCCGCTTTCATATCAAAGCCGTTCCGCTTGAACGAGGTCGTGGAGATTTGCCGGCGTGTTCTTGAAGGCGCGCGCCCCTTCCAGGGCACCATCGCCAGAACGGGCGTCAAGAGTCCCGTCGAGGTGCGCATGCGCTCCGGCACTCTGCTCGCTACCGGATCCATGATCCAAAAAGAAGCGAACGGAGCTCTGGCCGAGCTGCCTTATCCGCTGGCGCTGGGCGACACGGTGACGCTGGTCTTCGTGGAAGGCGCGTCCGCGATCAAGGCGATTGCCGAAGTTCGATGGGTCTCGCGCACACGCGACATGTACTGTCACGGATTCGCGATCACGTCCTACTCCTGAGATTGTCTTGAAACCGTGAAGGTCCTCCGCGCCTTCGCGTGCATCCGTCGCGTCACTTTCGACCTCGGCGTCCGGCCAGGAGAACGCCGATCTTCATCGCTTCAAGGAGACTCCCGGCGTCGGCGATTCCGGACTCCACGATATCGAACGCGGTTCCATGGTCGACCGATGTCCGCACGAAAGGCAGTCCCAGCGTGACGTTGACCGAACGGCCGAATCCGGCAAGCTTGACGGGTATCAGGCCCTGATCGTGATAAAGCGCAATGACGGCGTCGAACTCGCCGCGGGCGGCGCGGCCAAACAGAGTGTCGGCGGGAAACGGACCCTCGATATCGACGCCCTCGGCTCGTAGAGCCGCGCTCGCCGGCTCGAGCACGTCCTGTTCCTCGGAACCGAAGAGTCCCCCCTCTCCGGCGTGAGGATTGAGGCCGCAAAGCGCAATACGACGACGGCGCGCATCAAAGAGCGGAAGCGCGCGGTGGACGAGACGAGCGACACGCCGAACCTCGCCGAGCGTGACGGCTTCCGGCACTGAACGCAGGGAGCGATGAATGGTCACAAGCGCCACGCGAAGCTTTCCACCGACGAACATCATGGCGACGTCGCTGACTTTGGCGATCTGAGCCAGCATCTCCGTATGACCCGGCCAGGGATAGCCCGCCGCGTGCAAAGAGGTTTTGTTCAACGGAGCCGTGACGAGGCCGCCGACTCGTCCGCGCATGGCATCCTCCGCCGCGCGTAGCACGGCACGAGCCGAGGCGTGCCCGCCGGCCGGCGAGCATTGCCCCAGGACAAGATCGCCTTCGAGCGGGATGTCGACCATCGTCACACCCAAGTCCCCGACCGGTCGAAGACCGAAGCGCCGCGCTCGATCCGCAAGACTCGCCTCAGGGCCGTAAACGACAAAAGCTGCGTCCGGTCGCTCCGGAGAATCCAGGGCGCGGAGAATGATCTCGGGTCCGACACCCGCCGGGTCGCCCATCGTCAAGGCCATGCAAGGCCGTTCGTCTCCATGCAGCCGGATCTCACTCATTCTAAAATCTCTATCACTTCGATAGACACCGATAGAAGACTATCATGCACGCCGCTCCAGAAAATGACCCGACCTGGCGCCTCCTTCCGCTAATGTCCTTATATGAGGATGAAACCATGCTCTGGCTCTTGATCGTTGCGGCGTTGCTCCTCCTGATACCCAGCGTTCTTCTTTTCGACTTTCTTTTATCAGCCGATCGAATCGACAGGAATACGCGCGAAGCGAGCGCATTCCTGTCCCATGAGATTTCGATCAAACGCGCCGCATGAGATCGAGCGGTCAACATGCGGGCTCATTCATGGATTCGTAGACGCCCGCCAGTCGTCTGCCGGAAATAGTGGTATATTTTCATTGTCGGCGTTTCTCGACCCTGTGGTGCAGAGGCCTAGCACATCACCCTTTCAAGGTGGAGATCGAGGGTTCGAATCCCTCCAGGGTCGCCAGACTCACTCAACAACCCTCCGTTCCAAGTCGTTCCAATCCACACTTGTCGCCACTTGGGCGGTTCGAAGGCAAGACCCGGAAGGATGGCAGATTCTGGCTCGTCGAGATCCCATCACTCGACGTGATGACGCAAGGACGCACACGGAGCGAAGCCTTGGTGATGATCGCGGACGCCATCGAGGGGCACGTCGATAAGCCGGGTTTCAAGATCACCGTGCGCTCGCGGCCGGACGACACATTCGATGTGGGCTCGCCGGATATCGCAGCTCTCACGGCACTCCTGCTCAGGCGCCGGCGCCAGGCGAGCGGGCTGACGCTGGCGGAGGTTGCGAAGCGATTGGGCGCGCAATCGCACAACGCTTATGCACGTTACGAACAGGGTCGGTCCTTCCCCACGATCGACAAGCTCGTCAAGCTTCTCGCCATCGTCGACAAAGGTCACGACGTCGTCATCGGCAGGAGTGAGGCGTAAGACTCTGACGGATTCCCGGCCCGCTTGGCCATGTCGATCGGGATGATCGATCATCCGCCCTTTCAGGCATGGTTCGGCCAATCCAAAGGCTATCGCCGCGAGATGGCGCAGCACGACATCGCGATTGCCTAATAACGCGACGGGCCGCGCAAGCACCTCCCCCGCGATCATCTCGCCCGGCTTGTCGAAGAAGCGCCCGTCATGAGGCGTCGCGCGCGCATGGCTCAGAACGACTCCGGCGCGCACGCGGCGTCCTCCTCGAAGAAGTCGTTGCCCTTGTCATCGACGGCGATCATGGCTGGAAACTCGACGACGTCGATGGCGAACACCGCTTCCATCCCGAGCTCGTCATACTCGATCAGCTCGACCTTCCTGATGTGATCCCGGGCGAGAATCGCAGCCGGTCCGCCGACGGTGCACAGATAAAAGCCGCCGTGCTTCTTGCAAGCATCGGTCACGGCTCGGTTGCGGTTTCCCTTGGCGATCATGATCATCGACGCGCGGCGCGACTGGAACAGGTCTACGTAGGAATCCATGCGCCCGGCCGTCGTGGGCCCGAACGATCCCGAAGGCATTCCCGCCGGCGTCTTCGACGGCCCGGCATAGTAAACGGGATGGAGTTTCATGTAATCGGGTAGGTCTTCACCGCGATCGAGGCGTTCCTTGAGCCGCGCGTGCGCGATGTCACGCGCGACGATCATTCGTCCGGTCATGCTGACGAGCGTCTTGATGGAATGCTTCGACAGCTCCGCCAGAATCGCCCGCATCGGTTGATTGAGATCGATCTTCACGGCATGCGCCTCGAAACGGGACGCGTCGACGCCTTCGAGAAAACGTCCGGGATCGCGCTCCAGCTCCTCGAGGAAAACGCCCTCGCTCGTGATCTTGGCCTTGGCGTTGCGGTCGGCCGCGCAGGAGACGCCCATTCCGATCGGGCAGGAAGCGCCGTGACGCGGCAGTCGGATGACGCGCACGTCGTGGCAAAAGCAGCGACCGCCGAGTTGCGCTCCGTAACCGATCGCGCGGGATGCGGCGAGCAGACGCTCCTCCAGCTCTGGATCGCGGAAAGCGCGCCCGCCCTTGCTGCCGCTCGCCGGCAGGCTTTCAAGCGCGCCGGCGGTCGCGAGCTTGACGGTCTTCATCGTCATCTCGGCCGACGTTCCGCCAATGACGACGGCAAGATGATAGGGAGGACAGGCGGCCGTGCCGATGAGCTTCATCTTCTCGACCAGAAAATCTTCGAGTATCCGCGGACTGAGAAGCGCCCGCGTTTGCTGGAAGAGAAAGCTCTTGTTCGCCGAGCCGCCGCCCTTGGCGATGAAGAGGAACTCGTAGGACGCGCCGTGCGCGGCGTAAATGTCGATCTGTGCCGGGAGATTGTCGCCCGTGTTGCGCTCCTCGTACATCGACAATGGACTCATTTGCGAGTAACGCAGGTTCTCCCGCCTGTAGGTCTCGAATACGCCGCGGCTCAGGCTCTCGACGTCGAACCCGTCGGTCAGAACGCGATGTCCCTTCTTGGCCACGATCGTCGCGGTGCCCGTGTCTTGACAAAACGGAAGCTGAAAGCCGGCCGAAACGACCGCGTTCTCGATCATGAGGCGCGCCACGACCTTGTCGCTTTCAGTCGCCTTAGGATCCCGGAGTATCCGCGCCAGCTTTTCCTGATGTGATGCGCGCAACAAAAACGAGATGTCCCTGAAGGCGTCGCGCGCCAGAAGCGTGAGCGCCGCCGGCGCGACTTCAAGCATGTCCTGGCCCTTGAAGCGAGCGACCTCGACGTGATCCGCCGTCAGCCGTCGATAATTCGTCTTGTCCGGTCCGAGCTGGAACATCTCCTCGAAAACGAAATCCATCACGTTCTCCTGTCGATCGACGGACATTCCTCCAGCATGACAAGAGCCGCCATCCGGCTCGACAGCGAGCCGGCAACGACACGGCGTATCAAACGCTTACCGTTCAACAGGTCACTGCCGCCGGCAATACTATCGCGATTATCCACGCGAAAGCGCATCGGGATCGGCCGACGCCCAGTACGGCACGAGCGACATCTACCACGAAGGCGGCAAATACCCGCGTGAAGAGCTCGCCCTGCCGGAACTGCAACTCCGGCGCGCCCTGGCGCGCGCATGCCGAATACGTCATGCATCCCGCGCTAACCCAAAGTTGATCTCAACTTTGGGTTAGCGGATTCGACCGGACGCGGCTCTTGGCAGGCTGAGACGAATCGGCTAAATTGCGTGCATGGCGGAATCGAACCGGCTTCCGATGCGCCCAATTTCTCGCGCGGTGGTCGCCGTGCCGCCGCCTACTGGAGTTGTCTGATGAATACAGCGAATCCCCTGCATCGCTCGCCCACGAACAGAATGATCGCCGGAGTGTGCGGAGGTTTGGCCGAATGGCTGGGCTGGGATCCGACGCTGGTGCGCGTGCTCTACGTGGCCCTCTCGGTCCTCTCTGCGGCGTTTCCCGGAATGCTCGTTTATATCATCCTCTGGATCGTGATGCCGCTGAGTGATTGAATCGCCCCGAGAAGCAGCCTTCCGCCGAACTTATCCAGCCCGTCGCAAGCTCAGCCCGCCTTGTATCTCGCCCAACTGATTTGTCATTCCGCCAATCGACGGCTCGGGGCCCGACTGATCCAGACGCCCGCCGCGATAATGAGGGCCGCGCCGGCAAGCGCCATCGGAGTCAGGCGCTCGTGCCAGACCCACCAGCCGACGGTCATGGCCACCAACGGCTCGAAGTATGTGAGGATCGCGGCGCGCGTGGCGCCGACGCGCGAAAGGCCGCGCATGTAGAGCACGCCTCCCGTGACCCCCAGAAGAACCATCCCGAGGAAAACCCAGAGCAGGGCCTTCATGGGACGCGCGTTGAAAGCTCCGAACGGACAGGCGGGCAAAAGCAGCATGCCGCCAAGGACAGCGTGATAACTGAGCGCCCGCAACACTCCAATACGAGGCATCAGACGACGACCGACAAACACGCTGGTTGAGTAGGCGACGGCGCTCAGCATGCCCAGCAGGGCGCCGGCAAGCTCCTTCTTCGAGGAGATCATCCCCGGGCCGAGGATTGGGATCAGTCCCAGAGTGGCGATCAGCGCGGCCACCATGGCGCCCCGCACTCGTTCGCGTTCGATCATCGGGGCGAGAAGCGCGACGATGAGGGGCATCATGTAGTGCGTCAGCACGGCGACGGCCACGGTCGTCAGCTCCATGGCCGTAAAAAACATCAGAACGTTCGCGGCATCAACGGCGGAATAGACAATCAACATCGTAACGGTGGAACGTTTCCAGACGGGCCGCGGCGCTTCGCGAAATGCATACGGCAGCAACAACACGCCTATGATGAGAAATACCGCCGGCGCCGTGGCCAGCGCCGGGAGCCCGGAAGGGCGCAGAAACAAACTCCAGCATCCCCACAGACTGGCCGCCAGCGCCACTTCGATCGATCCGGCGACCGGCGTCAGCGGAACATTTTCCGAGTCACGCATCGTGGGAGAATATCGCAAACGCGATCAAAGGTCAGAAGGCGGCTCGGCGAGTCGGCTCATCGTGTCCGAAAGCCCACATGCCGTGGTAATATGAGACCGCATCGACGGATCTGGCCCGAGTCTGATGATCCTTACAAACGACGCCATGCGCCGTGCCGCGCCGATCCCTTCCAATCGCGGTTCGCCTCCGGCGCGCGGGTGCGCATTTTGCATGTAAACCTCACATGGAATCCGAATTCGAGATCCGATAACGATCATGAGATCATGACGCAAAGGCAACACTACCTCGGAGGTGCTCATGCGTTGGCGTGCAGATTCGCGGTCGCCTTGCCATGGCGCTCTGCTTCTAATCTCGGCGATCGCCGGCACATTCCTTCCGATTCTGGGACACGACGCATCTCGCGCCGCCGCGCCTCCGTCCGATGAGGTTTTCGGCGAAGCGGTTGCGATTCTCGATCCCTCGGCCGTCGCGGCTCAAGGACGGCAGGATTCGATCCTGAACGTTCCGCGCCTGGGCCGATACGCGATACTCGTCGAAAGCCCTCAAGGAACCAGCCTGCAGCTCGTCGATCGCATGGCCGGACCGGGCCCGATCGAGGGCGCGGCCGGCGAGCACGACGGCCGCGTCGATCGCATCCTCGAACGCGGCGAGTACAAGATCGTCTCCCGCAGTCACGAGCAAGGACGCGGAACGGCCAAGCTTTCGGTCCGTCCATTTCTCGAGCAAAACGCCTCTCCTTTGAAGCTCGTCGAGCTCAAGCCAGTGACGACTACGCTTGACGACTTCGAGCAACGTTCCTACTGGCTTGACCTCAAAGAACGCCGTGTCGTCCAGATTGAGATTGGAGGCCGCCATCTAAGCGACGCACGAATCTGGAAAGAAGGAACCTGGATCGTCGATACGAATCCGGAGATCGAGATCGTCGCTCCGCGGGTCGGCCGCCCGCTGCGCATCCTGCGTCTCGTCAGCGATCTGGAACCGGGCCTTTACCTCCTGACCGCATACGGCGGACCGCCGCTGCCCTGGGCCGAGGATGACGGCAGCCATCCCCTCCATATCCGTTGGGAAATCCCTCGTCTGGGCGAAGCCGGCCGCCGGCGCATGGTCGTGAGTCCGTTCGGCTACGATCGCTATATCGTTCCGAGCCAGGCCAATTATTTCCGCATCGAGCTGCCCGAGGCCCGGCCGGCCGTTCTGCGCGTCGGAGCGTTCGACGCCGCAAGGCCTTTCCACGACGACGGCGAGACCGCCGAAGTCCTGAAGCAATCCGTTCCTCCGGCGGCTGAGATCATGGCGCGGTCCCAGAACGGGAATGATCGGATCGTCACGATCTCTTCCGCGGCCGGCCAGCCGTATGTCCTCCAGCACTTCAACTTTCAAGACCATTACACGTTTCAAGGCGGCGGCGCATACTGGATCAGCTCCGTCCATTCGGGACACGCCGAAGATTCGGTCGACGCGACGGCGATCGGCGTCGACTGGCAGACGGCGCGCACGGCCAAGCATATCGTGCCTTTTCTTACGGACGCCATTGCCCTCGATGCGAGGCATGGCTGGGCGCGGCGCTGCAACCTGGTCGCGCCGCTTACGGTCTTTTTTCACGCGCTCGAGACGGGAAGTTACGAGATCCTTTCCAAAGGCACGGACGCGCGCTTTCGCTTCGAGCCGTTCTTCACTTCACGGCCGTCGCGTTATAAGGCGCCTCCTTTCCGCGAAAGCGGCTCCATCTGGGACCTCGACGCCGGCTATTGGATGCTGGTCGTCCAGCCCAAACAGAAAGGGATTCTCGACGTCGTCGTCCGACCGAAAGGACTGCTTGATTACGTTCTCGACACTCTGGGCTTCGAGCAAAAGACAAAGGCGCGCCCAGTCCGGGCGTCGGTTCGTTTCCCGGAAGTGACGCTTGATCCCGGGCGCTCTTACACCATCTACTTGAATCGACAGCCCGAGACACGCGCGGGACTCATCGTGCGGCGCCTGCCGCTCGATCTGCGGGACTCCCTCTTCGTCTCGCAATCGTCACAAGCAACGACGCAGGTTCCGTTCAAGATCGACGAGTCCGGAAAGGTTGTGGCGGAAGCGGAGGACGGCGCTCTGCTCGAGTTGTCGGTGGACGGCGGCGCCTGGCGGACCGAGGCGCCGGTCGCGCCAGGCATCCATACGGTCGCCGTGCGCCATGCGCGCGAGACAACGACTCCCTACTGCCTGCGCTTCGAACCCTCTCGGCTCGACGCCGGCGCGCCCCTGCCGCCCCTGCCGGACGCGGCCCTTGCGAACCTGCCGGAGTTCCCGTTTCTCGCCGAGAGCGTGCTTCGATATCTCGACCTCGATCGTCAATCGAGCGCGACCTATCTCGTGCGCGCCGAGCGGCCGGCCATCTATCGCCTATCGTCCACGGGACTTCTCGCCACGAGTGGAAATCTGCGGAGCCGCACGAACACGTCCCTGTCGCGCGCCTCCCAGGACGGCGTCGGACGCAACTTTTCCGTGCAGGAGTACCTCGGCGCGGGGCTGTATCAGCTCACCGTGACGACCCAAGAGAGATCAGCCGGCCATCTGGGGCTCGATCTGTCGCGTAGCGATCCCAGAGACGGCGGCTTCTTGACGATCGGCGCGCCGGCGCGTGTCTCGCTCGCGGAAGGCGAGGCCGTGGAGCACCGGATTCAGATCACGAGGCCGGGACGCTTCCGCCTGCGCGCCCTGGCGCTCGGCCGAAAACTGCGCTGCCGTTTCGAAGACGCCGGCGGCTGGCCGATCCTGGCTCCCGGCGTCGAGGCGGACGTGACTCACGATCTCGCGCCCGGCCGCTATCGATTCATCGTCCTGCCCGAAACAACGCCGGTGCGCGTGATCACACGCATCGATCCCATGCCGCGCGTCTTTCGTTTTACGGGGCATGGGCCGCATCCTCTCCCGCTCGCGCGACGCATCGACCATGTCTGGCGCGAGCCGACAGGCGACGACGCACGCGCGCCCGACGCCTGGCGATTCACGATTCCGGCGACGATTGACGCCCATGTCGAAATCACGGACGGCATGCAGGGCGAGCTTTACTCTCTGAGTCAAGACGGTTCCCGCGCCCTTGCCGCATCCATCCTCGGACGCGAGGGCTGGCGCGGAACTTTGGCGCAAGGCCGGTACATGATCGAGATCGTCGCGGCGCAACGCGACAATCTCGCTCCCTACCAACTGGCCGTCTGGCCGGAACAGCTCGTCGCCGGTCTCGATCGTGACGTCGTGGCGCCGGCCGAGATTCCCATCTCCGTCGGCGCGACCGGCCTCGTGGAACTCTCGAGCTTCGGCATGGCGGACGTCCGGGCGCGGCTCGAAGACTCCGAAGGACGTCTCGTCGCCCTGTCCGACGACAGGCCCGACGACTGGAACTTCGCGATCAATCGCGTTCTCACGGAGGGCTTTTATCGGCTGCGCATCGACTCCGTGGGAAAGGCTTCCGGCTCTTGCGTTGTATCAATGCGTACGCCTCGAGAAGACGAACAAGAAGCGTTGAACCCGCCCTTGGGGAAAGACTTCGTCTTGGGCCGACATGTGAAGGTCTATCCTTTACGTCTTGCGACGGAAGCCCAGCTTTTCTGGATCACGGCACGCTCACAAGAAAGCGTCGGCATCTCTTTTGAACGCGTCGAAAACGGCGCGACTCGCCAACTGGGATCCACTGCCGGTCGTGCGGCGCGCCTCGAGATCTCGTTGCCGGCCATGGATCAAACGGCGCCTGCGCCAACCGCGGCGGCCGGCGCGCGCTATTTTCTCCGTTTGTGGTCCGTCAATCGGCGCGACACGACCGTTCATGTCGCGGCCGGCGCGTTGACGCCGCGCGAAGCGGCCGAGCCCGATCTTGCCAAGGGCGTTCAACTCGACTCCCCGGCGCAGAAAGCGGCGCCATCCTGTGTCGCGGTGAAGATCGACCGCCCCGGGCTCTTCGAGCTTGCCGGCGCCGTAGAGAATCTGCGCTATTGCGATACGGCGCTCACGGCCTGCGGCGCCGTGTCACATCGGCTCATCCCCGCCGCCGGACGGCGCATCTTTATCATCGGCGATGCGGAGCGTATCGTCAGCGCTCGTCGTCTCGTTATAGGAGAAAAGCGGACAGTGCAGATTCCGGTCAAGAATACGCGCGTCCTGGCCGTTGATCTCGAGACCGAGCCGAGAGGCGCCGTCATCGTCAAGGCGCGGGCGCGGCTCGGCCAGCCGGGAGTCGTGATCGATGAAGCGCACGAATCTCCGCTTCCCGCTGGGCCGACCATTGCGATCGACGACCGCTCGGCCCTGTCGGCGTCGCTCGCGACAAAGCGGCCTGTCGCTCGCCTTTGGGCCGCCGAAGACGCCGACGATGCTTTCGACGTTCGGCTTTCGTCGCGGCGGTTCGCCTCATGCGATGCGAGACGCGCCGGCCTCGGCCGTCTCGAAGGAGCCGTCGATCCGGGATCGTGCCACGCGTTCGATTTTCCAGGAGGAACGAAACGCGTGCGCCTCGCGCTCGACGCCGATCTCGTGGCCGTGCTCTCGCACGGAGACTCGATCGAGAGCGTCCACTGGTCCGAACAGGAGCCTCTGACTGAAACGATCGAGACGACGGCGTCGCGGTTGACGTTCTTGTCCGCGCGCGCCAAACCGTCGCGTTATTCCGCCGAGTTGCTCCCGCTCGCGCCCCAAGAAACGGCGCCCGTTATCGAGAGCGGCTCTCCGTACGAGGCGCGCCACGCGCGCGGCGGCGCGCTGCGCCTGAACGTGGCCGCGTCGGCGAAAGACGACATACGCATGCTGCGCGTGCGTGGAGCGCGATCCTCTCCCGTCTTCCTGAGCGTGAAGGGAAACGTCAGCCGCGGATCCGACATCGCGCTGGGGCCGGAGTCCGGCCTGCTGCGAGTGCCGCACGGAACCGAACCGCTCGTCGTCTGGATCGACCGTCCGGGCGAGGAATCTCATGACCTGTGGGCCACGGCGCGCGGCGCGCAAGAGATCGATCTGTCGCCGCCCGCGTCGCTGCCGCTTGAGGGACGCGCGCTGACGGCGCGCCTGAAAATCAAGGTTCCCGTGATGCTCCATCTGCGCGCCGCCTCGCCCGTGGTCACGCGCATCGAGCGCGAAGGCGGTCTGACCGAGACGGAGGCTCACCCTGAAGGCGCCGTAATCGACGTCTTCCTGCCGGCCGGCGTCTCGCGCCTCGGTCTCCGCGCTTTCGGCTCGCCGTCGATGCACGGTGAGGCGGAAATCACGACGAGTCCAGTTACGCCTATCGGCGAGGGTCTGGGACCCGAGACGCTCCTTGGCCCGGGAGAGACGCGGCTTTACTCGTTCAATGTCGCGCATGAAGGCGCAGTGGGCGTCGGCGTACGCGCCAGCGCCGACGTCGTCGAGGCCGTTCTGATGAACGCATCAGGCCGTCGTCTGGGCGAAGGCGCCGTCCAGATGGCGACGCTCAAGCCCGGCGCTTATCTTTTGGCGCTCAAGGCGCCCGCCGAGAGCCCGCCCGTCACCGCTCGGCCTGCCGTCGCGGGTCTGACGCCGCCGGACACAGGCCCGCCCGTTGATGTGATCCGTCGTTACGTCCAATCCGAGCCCGCAAGCATGGAGTTCTCGGCGCAACGCGTCGTCGAGAACGAACCGACGGAAACGGAATTCCGCGAAATGCCGGAAGAGTATGGCGATGAATCCGGGAATGACATGAGCGAGGATAACGCGCTCGAAGACGATACGACGGGCGCTCTCGACGAATCATCGCCGGGAGGTGAAGAGTGAAACGCGATGCGGCCGACCGACGTCATCCCGCGACGAGCGCCCTCGCCCAAAGACGTTCGGGAGACGCGCTGCTCGTTTCGTCGTTGTTTTTTGTTCTGTCTGTCGCCGCGTTCGACGCCACGCCGCGTTCCGCTCACGCCGGGGAAACGCCCCGCGTGGTGCGTCCCGCGAACACGACCGGCACCGTCGTCATCCCCGACCGTTTCCTGAGACGCTGGGATCCGATCACGATCTTCTTCACGCACGACCTCGGCCCGGCGAAGGGCGGCCCCGAAGACGATCCCGGCCGTTTCGCGAAGCTGACTCCTCGTCATCCCGGCGCGTATGAATGGCTCGACGCCCGTACGCTTCAATTCCGTCCTGCCGAGCCCTGGCCGGCATTAACGCAATTCGCCGTCAAGGCGCATGAGACGTCGGCCGCGCTTTCCACTCTCATGCCGTCCCCGGAAAAGACGCTTCCCGAAAACGGCGGCGAGAATCTGCCGGCCGTCAGTGAGATCACCCTGACTTTTCCCGATCCTCTCGACCGGCAGTCGCTGGCGCTGATGACGTCGATCGAGTTGCGTCCGCTTCCCGGCGTGGGTGGCGGGCCGGCGCGCACGCTCACCGCGCGCGACTTCGAGGTCAAGGCAATCGAGCGCGGCCGTCGTGATTCGGCCTCGTACGCCCTCGTCCTGCGTGAGCCGATTCCCCTGGGCACGCGCGTCCTCGTTCGCCTGCGCCTGTCTCTGGACGACGACGAGGAGAAACCGTTCCATGAGATCGCCTTTGCCACCGCAGAGCCGTTTCGCATCGTCGGTTTCGGTTGCAGAGCGAAGCGCCATCCTGTCGCGCCCGAGGGAACGCGCTACGCGCGCGAGCAGGCCATCGACTGCGGTGAAGGCCGCCGCGCTGTCGTGGTCGAGTTCTCGGCGATTCCGAAATATATCGACCCGGTTCAGGCGCGCAACCTCGTGCGCTTCACGCCCGCGGTGGAGAACCTGTCTTTCACGCTTGAAGGCAAGTTGCTCGAGGTCGCAGGCGACTTCGCGCGCGACGCGCTCTATGGCGTCCGTCTCACGCCGGCGGCGATTACGGACCGTGACGGCCGCCGACTCGACATGAGCGGCGCGAGCGAAGTTTTCGTTCATTTTCCTCGCCAAACTCCCTATGTCCGCCTAGGCGCGAGCCACGGCATCGTCGAGCGCTTCGGCCCCCAGATGGCGCCGGTCCAGGGTCGCGGCCATGAACGCGTCGACTTGCGGCTTTACAAGATCGATCCGCTCGATCGTGCATTCTGGCCCTTCCCCGACGAACCGGTCATCCTCGACGAGTCGCGGCGGCCGCCCGGACCGGGCGAGGAGCCGGATCGGCCGTCGCCCACGGCGCCCCCGCCGTCGTCCGCGCAGATCGCCGGCCATATCAGCGCGCTCGGATCGCCGGCTGTTTCGACGCTGCTCACTTTACCGCTCAAGCGCGACGGAGGAGGCGCGTCGTTCGGCCTCGACCTCGAGCCGCATATAGCCCGCGTCTCCGGCCGCGGCAAGTCGGGCGCCTACCTCGTCGGACTTCGCGATCTGTCCGGCGGCGGCCGGCGCTCCTGGATGCGCGTGCAGGTCACCGATCTCTCGCTCTCGACGATCGAAGAAGCGCGCGCCGTGCGTTTCGCCGTGACCTCTCTTTCGAGCGGACGCCCGATCGCCGGCGCGCGCGTCCGCGTCGAGGGCGTCTTCTGGGAATCCGGCGGCGATGAGGACTGGCGAGTTTTCGCGGAAGGAACGACCGACGCCGAGGGGTTGTTCCGCTGGCCGGCCCCTGGAGCGCGCGAGCGGCAGAGCTGGACGGTCAGGCGCATCGTCGTCCAGAGCGGCGAGGACATGCTCGTTCTCGATCCGTCGCGGCCGCCGGAGCGATATCACGACAACCAGTTCTCGCGCGATCACGCGACCTGGCTGCAGTGGGCCTTCGACCCCCTCGAGTCGCGCGGACCGCAAGCGGAGTATCCCTGCCACATCTATACCGAACGACCAGTCTACCGGCCCGAGGAAGAGGTGCACATCAAGGGCTATCTTCGCCGGCGTGAGGGCGGCCGCCTCGCGCCGCTCGGCATGCCGGGCTGGCTGATCGTCGCGGGTCCTGGCGATCTGTCATGGAAGTACGCCGTGACGGTCGGGAAAAACGGCAGCTTCTACCACAAGTTCAGAGAATCCGACCTGCCGACGGGAACCTATCGCGCTCATTTGGAAAACGAGAATCGCGACCGCAGGTTCGGGCGAGTCTCGTTCCGTATCGAGGCGTATCGCATCCCGCTTTTCGAGGTGGCGCTGCACGGTCCGGATCGGGCCAAGCTGGACGCGTCGTTCGAAGTATCGCTGACGGCGGCGTATTACGCGGGCGGCCGCGTCGGCGGCCGGCCGGTCCACTGGCGCGTCACGCAGTTCCCTCACGACTGGACGCCGAAAAAACGCGAAGGATTCGTCTACTCCTCGGACGGCCGCTTCTCGCGCGTCGCGCGCTTCGAATCCACGCCACGCCTTGAAAAAGACGACATGACCGACGAGGCCGGCGAATCCAAGATCGTTCTGGATCCCACGATCGAGCCCAACGCGCAACCGCGCAGTTACGTCGTCGAGGCCACGGTGACGGGACCGGACGACCAGACCGTCACGGCCACCCGCAACATCCCCGCCCTGCCGCCCTTCGTGCTCGGCGTCAAGGCGCCACGCTTCATCGAGCGCGCGAAGGAAATCGCTCCCGCGGTCATCGTCGTCGATGCACAAGGCGAGCCGATCGCCGGTCAGAGGATGACGGTGCGACTTTTGCGACGCGAGTGGCACTCCCACTTGCGAGCAAGCGACTTCTCGGACGGCGTGGCACGTTACCTGACGGATGTGGTCGACGTCAAGATCCAGGAGAAAACGGCGACAAGCGCCGCGACTCCGACGATCGTCTCCTTCCCGATTGACAAGGCGGGCGTCTACCTCATCGAGGTCGAGTCACGCGACCGGCTCGACCGCGCCCAAATGGTGAGCGTCGATCTCTATGCCGGCGGCGACGAACCGATCGCCTGGCAGAAGCCGGCGACCCAGGTGTTCTCCGCGGTTACAGACAGGCCGCGCTACGACCCGGGCGGAACGGCCGCGATCGTCCTCAAGAGCCCGTTCCAGACCGCGCGCGCGCTCGCCGTCGTCGAAGCTCCCGAAGGCAACATCTACGAGTGGATCGCCGTCAATGGCGGCGCCGCGACATTCCATCTGCCGATTCGGGGCACGTACACGCCGCGCATTGCGACGCACTTCATCCTGATGCGCGGCCGGCTGTCCGGCACGACGCCGATTCCCGGGAACAAGACCGACCTCGGCAGGCCGGCGACGATGGCCGCGACCGTATGGCTGGACGTGAATCCCGTGGATAACCGGGCGGTCGTGACTCTCGACCATCCGTCGACGGCTCGTCCGGGACAGAAGATCGACGTCGGCGTCGCCCTCAAGGATCCGCACGGCCGGCCGCTTTCGGGCGAGGTCACGTTGTGGCTCGTCGATCAGGCCGTGCTGGCGCTCGGAAAAGAACAACGCCTGGACCCTCTTCCCGATTTCATCACCAAGGCGCGCTCGCACGTCTCGTCGCACGACACGCGCGGCCTCGTTTTCGGCGCGCTTCCATTCGCGGAGCATCCGGGCGGCGACGAGGGCGTCGAGGAGGAAAGCCTGCTCGATCGCACGACGGTGCGCAAGAACTTCAAATCGGTTCCATACTACAACCCGGCGATCGCCGTCGGACCCGACGGGCGGGCGGTCGTTTCGATCGAGCTTTCCGACGATCTCACCAATTTCAAGCTGCGCGCCAAGGCGGCCTGCGGCGCGGATCGGTTCGGATTCGCCACGGGTCATTTGCCGGTGCGGCTGCCCGTCATCGTGCAGCCGGCGCTGCCGCGCTTCGTGCGTCCCGGCGACTCCTTCACGGCCGCGGCCATCGGACGCGTCGTCGAGGGCGCGAGCGGTCCCGGCACGGCCGAGATGCGCGCCGAGGGCGTCAAGCTCGACGGACCGGCGCGTAAAACGCTGATCTTCGCGAGCGGCAAACCCGAGCGCATCGAGTTTCCTGTCGCGGTAGAGACGCCATCCTACGCCGCGGACGGACGGCTTTCTCGAACGCGAGTCGCTTTCCGCATGGCCGTCGCCCGCGACTCGGACGGAGCGCGTGACGCTTTCGAGGTCAGCCTGCCGATTCGAGACGATCGGGAACGCGTCACCCTTCGCGTCATGAAGGACCTCACGGCTGGCGCGCGCCTCGATCTCCCGTCTGTCACGGAGCCCGCGCGCCCCGGAACGCTCAAGCGATCGATTCTCGTCTCCGGGCAACCGGCGCTCGTTCGCATGGCCGCGGGTCTCGACTTTCTGCTCGAATACCCTTACGACTGCACGGAACAGCAAGTGAGCCGCGCGCGAGCGTACGTGGCGCTCAGAAAGTTCCGCGATCTGCTCGTCCAGAGCGGCAACGAGAAGGAAGCTGACCGCGCGGCGCGAGAAGTGATCGAGTGGATCCCGACCGTCGTCGATCAGGACGGCCTCGTCGCCTACTGGCCCGGCGCATCCGGCTACGTCTCGCTGACGGCATGGGTCGTGCAATTCCTGGTGGAAGCCAAGGACTCCGGAATCGCCGTCGACGAGAAGCTCTTCGAGCGCCTGACGCGGGCGCTCGAGCAGGCGCTGCGCTCCGACTACGGCCGCTTCATCGACGGAGAGGCTTATGTCGAGCGCGCCTGGGCCCTGTCCGCTCTCGCGCAAGCCGGTCGTTTCGACGCCGCCTACGCCGCGGAACTGGCACGTCGCTCGGAACACCTCGATCTCGAAGGCGCGGCGCAAGTGCTCCAGGCCTTTGCGCGCGCGCGGCAGAGCGGTTCGGTCGCGGATCGCCTGGCACGTTCCATCGTGGACGGAGTCGTCTTTCGACTCCATCAAGGCCGCGAGATCTACGGCGGCCTGCAAGCGCAGGGCGCGACCCGCAGCAAGCTGATCCTGCCCTCGGAAACACGCACCGTCGCCGAGATCGCCCGCGCACTGGCGCGCCACGAGCCGCGGCACGCTCGGCTTCCGATCTTGACGCAAGCGCTCGTCACGCTCGGACGCGACGACGGCTGGGGCACGACGAACGCCAACGCAGCGGCGCTTTTGGCCCTTGCCGAGCAGTTGGCGCCGACGTTCGCCGGAAGCGCCGAGCAAATCGTCCATGTCGAGCACAACGGCAAGAACGAGACGATTTCACTCGGACCCAAAGCTCCCATGGGGCGCGTCTTTCTGACGGACGCCGGCGCCGCTCGGGTCAGTCTGCCGCCGGGCGCGCCGGGTCCGATTGTCGCGCGCGTCGAGACGAGCTATGTGCCCGCCGCCGACGGCAGCCACGCGGAGTCACGATCGAACGGCTTCGTCGTGATGCGGGAGCTGCTGCGCATCCGCGGAGAAAACGAGCCGCCCGCTCGAATCGCTCTCGGCGCGCCGGGCGAAACCCACCGCTTTACGATCGGCGAGATCGTCGAGGATCATGTCCAGGTCGTCAATCCCAAAGAGCGTCATTACGTCGCGGTCGTCGTCCCGCTCGCGGCCGGCATGGAGCCGCTCAATCCGCGTCTCGCCACGGCTCCGCCGGAGTCGCGTCCCACGGGCCGGCTGACGCGCCCGCCGACCTATGCGGCGTACTTAGACGATCACGTCGCCTTTTATTACGACACGCTGCCGGCCGGCACGTACGACTTCCACTTCCGCACGCGCGCCGCGATCTCCGGACGCTTCGTTCAACCCGCGGCCAAGACGGAAATGATGTATGACGGCGCCGTCTTCGGGAACAGCAACGGCGCGCGAATCGTCATCGCGCCCGAGGAAAAGCGCTGAGGCGAGAGGAACGTACTCGTGATGTCGCCACGATGGCTTGGGACGCCGGGAACCTGTCGGCGAAAAGCCCGGCGTGCCGCCGGCAGATTGATGGGAACGTGTCGCAGGATCACTCAACACGTTCCCGGCCATGTCCATGCTATTCAGAAATGGCGCGGCCATGCAAAAACCACGGCACAAAGGATCCAGCAGCGGCACGGACATCGCGTTTATTCCTTCATGAAGCGCACCCTTTTCGCCGCGCTTCTTTTCGTTCTCGGCTTGGCCGGTTGGCGCGCCCGTCTGACGGCGCCCGATCCGACCTTCCTTTTGCGTGATCGCCACGGCCGTTTCCTGGCCGAGGTCGGCGCAACGGCCGGCGATGAATTCGGGTACTGGCCCGTCGCCAAGCTGCCGCAACGCGTCGTCCTGGCCACGATCGCGATCGAGGACCAGCGCTTCCACTCGCATTCCGGCGTCGATCCAACGGCCGTCGCGCGCGCCGTGGTCGTCAACCTGCGCAGCCGGCGGCGCCTCTCCGGCGCCTCGACGCTCGCCATGCAAATCGCGCGGATGCAGCATCCCGGACGCCGGACCTACCCGCGCAAAGCCTTGGAAGCGCTCACGGCGCTCCTGATGACGGTCTTTCACGGGCGCGATGCAGTTCTCGCCCATTACTTGCGCGTCGTTCCCTACGGCAATCGCGTCCATGGCATCGCCTACGCGGCGCGGCGCTATCTCGACAAACCAGTGGAGGACCTGAGCTGGGCGGAGATCGCCTTTCTCACCTCGATCCCTCAGTCGCCGGCGCGCATGAATCCGTTCCTGCCTCTCGGTCGCGCCCGGGCCGTCGATCGCGGGCGGAGAATCCTCGATCGTCTCCTTGATCGGCGCGTTCTGTCCGATGAGGAGCACGAGCTGGCCCGGCGGCAGATCGCCGAGCTCGTCGTTCCTCCTCCGGGCGAGCGCCCGCGCGACGCGCTTCATGCCATCCTCCGTCTCGAACGCGCCTTGCAGAGCGAGCCTCTCCGGATAAAACATTGCGCGCAACCGGTTGTCACGACGTCTCTGGATCTCGACGTCCAGAACGAGGCGTCGTGGATCGTCTCTCAAGCCGTGGAGCGCTGGCGGCCGCGGGGGGCCGGCAACGCGGCCGTGGTCGTGCTCGCGCGTCGTACCAACGAGGTTCTCGCGTGGATCGGCTCGTCCGATTACTTCGACGCCGCCCACGCCGGAGCGATCGACTACACCGGCATTCTGCGCTCGCCGGGAAGCGCGCTCAAGCCTTTCCTCTACGCCTTGGCGATCGAGCGCGGATCCATCACGCCGGCTTCGATTCTCGACGACATCGAACGCGGCGCGGGCGGCATCACGAACGCCGACGACCGTTTCCTCGGTCCGCTTCTTCCACGCACGGCTCTCGCCAACTCGCGCAACGTCACGGCGGCCAATCTGCTCGCCCGCGTCGGCGTGGACGAGGGTTATGCCTTTCTGCGTGAAGTGGGACTCCATGACGCCGAGGAACCGGCCCGAAGATACGGCCTCGGGCTTTCGATTGGAGGCATGCCGGTGACGCTCGAGCGGCTCGTTCGCGCCTACACGCTTTTTTCCAGGGAGGGTCGTCTCGGCGATCTGATCTGGTTCCGTGAGCAATCTCCAGCCGAACAGCGCCGGCTTCTCTCCGAGGACTCGACCCGGCAGATCGCGCTCTATCTCTCGGATCCGTTGGCGCGCCTGCCGAGCTTCGCTCGCATGGGCGCCCTCGAGTATCCCTTCCCCGTCGCCGTCAAGACCGGAACGTCGTCATGTTATCGCGACGCCTGGACGGTCGCGTTCTCGACGCGCTACGTTGTCGGCGTCTGGGTCGGCGACCCCGACTTCCGTCCCATGAACCGCCTGGGCGGCTATCGCTCCGCAGCGGAGATCGCCCGCAGCCTTCTCCTCGAGCTTCACGGCGACCAAACCCAGGGTCTCGACGACCTCTCGTTCCCGCCTCCGCGCGGCTTCATTCCAATACGACTGTGCGCGCTCACGGGTGCGCGCGCGACTTCGGCCTGCGATCGCGTCATCGTCGAATGGTTTCGTCCTGGAACGGAACCCGTCGATCACTGCCGCGCGCACGTCCGCATGACGGTCGACACGCGCTCGGGGCGGCTCGCCACGGCGCACACGCCCCACGATTTCAAGGAGGAGCGCGCTTTCGTCGACCTGCCGCCCCGATACGCCGCCTGGGCCGCCGCCGCCGGCCTGCCACGACCGCCGACCACGATCCCATGGAACGACGCCGGGCGGAGCCACGACGCGCCGTCGCTCGCAAGCATGGCGACGCCGCGTATCTCGATTACGGCGCCCGAAAACGGCATACGCATCTTGCTTGACCCCGAAACTCCGCCCGAAGCGGCGACTCTCGCCTTGCGCGCGGTCGTCGATCCGCCCGTGCCGCAGATCGTGTGGCATGTCGACGGCCGTCCCTTCGAGGTCGTCGATTATCCCTACGTCACTCGCTGGCGGCTCGCGCCGGGCGAGCATGTCTTCGTCGCGCGATTGCCCCACGCCCGGGCGTCCTCATCCTCCATAAGCGTCAGTGTCGAGTGAATTCAGGCGTCCCATTGATACCGCGGGATCTCATCGGATTTGAAACGTTCGGCCGAACAGTGGCATTCTTGGCTATCCTCCGAGCCGTCTCACGAACACGCCCGGAGCCGCATTTCGTGGAAAGGAGTCGAACATGAATCCCTGCCTGTTCTTGGCGGTGCTTGCGCTGGCGCTTCAGCCGGATCCATCGCCCGCCGTCGTCGCTCCTTCGCCTTTCTCGTCACCGGCCGCCATCATCGTTTCCCTGGAGACGACGATGGGCGCGATCGAGCTCAGTCTCGATCGGGAAAGGGCGCCGATCACCGTCGAATCTTTCCTGAAATACGTCCGTAAAGGATTCTACGATGGGACGGTCTTCCATCGCGTCATCCCGGGATTCATGATTCAGGGCGGCGGCCTCACGCAGGACATGTCCAAGAAGTCGACATTGCCGCCGATTCGAAACGAATCTTCAAATGGATTGAATAATCTGCGAGGGACGATCGCCATGGCGCGTCTCAACGATCCCGACAGCGCGACGTCTCAATTCTTCATCAACGTCAATGACAACGTCCGCGCGCTCGACGCGGTTCCCGGCAAACCCGGCTACGCCGTTTTCGGCGCGGTCGTCTCCGGCATGGACGTCGTCGATCGCATCGCCGCGGTCCCGACCGAGCAACGAGGCGTGCATCATGATGTTCCCAAGACGCCGGTCGTCATACTCTCGGCGCGCCTTGTGACCGATGCCTCCAAGCCTCAGAACGCGCCGCCGCGAGAACCGGCGAGCGCGCCGACGACACCCTGAGCGAAAACAAGGCGCCGGCAAAGCGGGCGAACCGCCTGGTTCACCCCGTAAACCGCCGCATCGAGTCCGTCTCCCCGCTGCGACGCGACCATGCCGCACGAACGCAAAGACGTCTTCTCCGACGCGTCAATAGACGCGAAAGACGGTCCGTTCCTCGGCTCGGAACGCCACGGCCTCATCGCCTCGACGCGCCGGCTCGTATCGCCATAGGTCGAGCACCTTCACTATCCGGTCCGCATGCACTCCATACGATCCGATCAGTCGCGTCTCATGCAGCCTTCCGTCGGCGCCAATGACGGCGAGAAACGTCACCTCGCCCTGGTATCTCATATCCTTGCTTTTTTCACGCCGTACGGGCACGACCGAGAGCAGCCGTTTGTGCGGCGTCGTAATGGTCCTTGCCAGCGATCGCTCCTCGGCCGTTGTGTGCAGGCGCTTGTCCGCGACCGGCCCTTGCATGCGCGACGGTTCGTAAGCGAACTCGACGCCTCGATCCGTGAGGTATCTCTCCGGCGTCTGGAGCACTCGGTCGACTTCTTCGTCTGCTTTCTCGGTTTCGAGATCCGTGAGAATCAGCGAGTAACTGCGCGGAGCCTTGCGGCATTCACGCCCATACGGCTTCGCGTCGATGCGTGGGAGGCCGATCAATTCCAGCTCGAAACGGGCCGAGCCTCCTTCCAGCACTGCGCTCGTGACGAGCACGGCCGCGTCACAACCGGTCGCGAGCGCTCCGCCGCGAGTCAGCTTGACATGAGAATCCTCGCCAAAGCCGGCCAGAATCCTCATCTGCCCCGCGTAATCACGCGTGAAATCGGCGATCGGACCGGAAGGGAGCATACCCTTCGTTCCGCGAGCCGTGCGGCAACCGATGAACGCGCAGAACGAAACGAACGTCAGGCCGATAACAAGCACTCTGGAGCCACGCATCTCACGACCTCCTTCTTCCTCTTCGATCGATAGGCAGGTCCACGACTCCCACGCTTGGCTCGAAACTACGCCGCCCGGCATCGACTGTCAAGGCGTCGCGATCCGTTCTCGACGGCCGCTGCATCGGCGGCGAAAGCGCCGGACGCTCGGAGTCGAGGATCGGGTCGATTCCCGCCCCAAGACGAAATCGAGATAAACTCGATCATCATGATGATCGCGAGCACGCCCGTATGAGCAAAGACCCGACGTTCCGCATCCTGGGCGACGCTCCCTCGCGGAGTGAACGCTATTCCGATTATCGAAAGGAGTGGGACCGCCGCGAAAGCGCGTTGGACGCCGCGGATCATCCCGTCCACGTCGACATCGAAACCGCCGCCGTTTGCGACCTCCGCTGCGGCAGCTCCGAGGACGATCCCAAGGGTTTCTGTCAGGTCTGGACGCACGAACACCTGCGAACCCGGGATTTCGGCCTTCAAACCGGTCCGCCGGGCTACATGGATCCGATCCTCTTCGGCCGACTGATCCAGCAATGCGCCGACATCGGCGTCAGCTCCATCAAGCTCAACTATCGGGGCGAGGCAAGCCTGCATCCGCGGATTGTGGACTTCGTGCGCGCTGCGGCCGAGCTGGGTTTTCCCGATGTCATGCTCAACACGAACGGCAACGGCCGCGCGCGTCAACAACCCGATCTTTTCGCGCGAATCGTCGAAGCCGGTATCACGGACCTGATGTTCTCCGTGGACGCTTGCGATTCCGCGACGTATCGCCGGCAACGCGTGGGCGGCGACTGGGACGTTCTTCTCCGTTCCGTCCGTTCCGCCGTCGACGCCCGCGGCCGCGGCCTGGGCGCGCCCGATTGTCGCATCCGCGCCTCGGTGGTGCGCACCAACCTGAACGCCGCCGATATCGCCAGCGGCCGCATGGAATCGTTTTGGAAGGACGAGATGGGGGTCGACTGGATGTCGGTGAGCGAGTGCTACTTCCCCGCCGGCAAGGACCATCACTGGAAAGCCGCGCACTGGGTTCGGATGACGGCGGCCGAGTTCCAGTGCCCCGATCCTTTTCGCAGAATGGTCGTAACCTGGGACGGCCGTCACACGATGCCCTGCTGCCAGGGTTTCACTCTCGAAATCGACGGCGGTCCGGTCGTTCCCACGGAGACGACTCCTGTCCAGAACCTGCGCGCGATCTGGCTCTCGCCGAACTTCGCGCGGCTGCGCGAGGCCCACCGCAATCGCACTTGGGATGACCCGCGACATGGCGAGCGCATCTGCCGCGCATGCGCCGTGACCCAACGACCGATCCGCATCGAAGATTCGTCTCTGACGAACGCAACAATCGCGCCCTCTGCTGTAGTCGATCAGGAGACCGCACGTGGCCAATGACGACGCCATTCACGCTCACGTCAAGGAGATACTCCGCTTGCTCGGCGAGGATCCCGGCCGCGAGGGCCTCGAACGCACGCCCGCCCGGGTCGAGAAAGCCCTCCAGTTTCTGACGCGAGGATACGGCCAGGACCCGCGCGAATTGCTCACGAGCGCGCTATTCAACGTCGAATACGACGAGATGGTCATCATCAAGAATATCGACGTTTATAGCCTGTGCGAGCACCATATGCTGCCCTTCGTCGGCAAGGCGCACGTGGCGTATCTGCCGAACAACCGGATCGTCGGACTCTCCAAGATTCCGCGCCTGGTCGATCTCTACTGCCGCCGTCTTCAGGTTCAGGAACGCCTGACGGTACAGATCGCCCGCACGATCGAGGACTGCCTGGCGCCCAGGGGCGTGGGCGTCGTCATCGAGGCCAAGCACTTTTGCATGATGATGCGCGGCGTGCAGCAACAAAACACGGTGGCGGTCACGTCCTGCATGCTGGGTTCATTCCGCGAGCAGATTCAGACGCGCGAGGAATTTTTGGCGCTCATTCGCACGCCTCACGATTCATCAATCTGACGTTCCGCGTCGTCATGATAGTATCGCCTTCGTGCACTCTTCCCGAGCGCGGCATGGCCGCAATCAGCATGACGCCGGGCGGCCTCCGATGACCGCGCCGTCGTTTCCCGTGATCCAACCCGCGCAATTGCGCGCGCGGATGCCACGGAGAGATTCATCGCCGCCCGGCGCGGGCGTGATCGAGCGTAAGATTGGAATTTGATAGCTCCGACATCAAGGCGTTGCGCGCGAAGCTCGAGGAAGCAGAAAGGCAGTATTCCGAAAGACTGGCGCGCATCGACGCGCTGTCGTCCTTTCCGCTGCCCGCCGAAAGCCTTCCGGATCAACCGGAGCTTGTAAGACGCCTCAACGTGCTCTGGGATGCGCCCGCCCCGGCGCCGCCGCGTCCGCTCTGGCGTCCGCTCTGGCGGCGCGTCATGGACTGGATGAGACCGCGCCTGAACCGCCAGCGCGACTTCAACTCTTTCCTTGTTCAGATCATGAACGGGCAACTCGTGGAGACCGCGCGCCTGCATGCGCATCTGCGCGATCTGGCGTCGTCGCTTGTGCTTTATCTCCAGCGCGTGCTGCCGCTCGTCGACGCCCGCGACCGCATGGCGTCGTCGCAAGCGACGATGCGCTCCGAGCTGATCCTCGAGGCGTTCGACCGCCGTCTCGAATCGCTTGGACGCCGGATCGAAGGGCTTCTGGCATTGCGCGACCGCATCGAAACCGTCGGCGCGGAGTTCGCGGCATGGCGCGCGACGCTCGCCTCGTCCGGCTCCTTGAATCCGCCGGCCGCGGATCCCGCAATCGTTGTCGGCGAAGCGCTCCAGAACGCATTTGCCGGCCGCTTTCGCGGCTCGCGCGAGGAGATTCGCGAACGCCTTGCCTCCCACGTCGATCTCTTTCTCGACGCGGCGCCCGTCATCGATCTCGGCTGCGGACGCGGCGAGTTCCTCGAGTTGCTCGGCGAGAAAGGCGTCACGGCCCGCGGCGTCGAGAGCAACGGCTCACTGGCGCGCGAGGGGCGCGCCCGCGGTCTCGACGTCGCCGAGGGCGACTTGCTCGCGTTTCTGAAAGGGCTGAACGACGCCGGCGCCGGCGGCGTTTTCGCCGCTCAGGTGGCGGAGCATCTGCCGCCGCGAGTCCTGCTCGAAGTGTTGTCGGAAGCGCGCCGCGTCCTGCGACCCGGCGGACTGCTGCTGCTGGAAACCGTCAATCCCTGCTCCGTGATCGGATTTCTTGATGTCTTCACGCGCGATCTTTCTCATGAACGCCCGCTCCACCCCGACACCTTGCGATTCCTCGCGGCGGCGCAGGGATTCAACGACGTGCGCATCGACTATCGCGCGGCGGTCGATCCCGCGGTTCGGCTCCAGCCGATCCCGACGGACGGTCTCCCGCCGTACGCGGCGCAACTCATGAACGAGAACGTCGAACGCCTGAACGGCTTGCTCTACGCTCCGCGCGAGTACGCGCTCATCGCCCGACGGTGAGACGCCTCGCTTTCCTGTCGCCGCTGCCGCCCGCCGCGACCGGCATCGCGGATTACAGCGCCGACGTGCTCGCCCTGATCGCCGATCGATACGAGCTGGAAGTCTTCCATGATCAAGACGAGATCGAGCGGCGGCGTCTTCCCGAGGCCTGCGCCTTCCGCCAATCGCGCGCCTTCCTGGGAATACACGAGAAACGGCCCTTCGACCTGGCGATCTATCAGATGGGCAATGCGCCCGCGCACGCCTTTGTCTATCCTTTCCTCGCGCGCGTTCCCGGCCTGCTCGTCCTCCATGATCTGGTTCTGCATCACTCGCGCGCCTTGACTTTTCTCGACTCCGCCGAGGTCCGCGCCTACGCGCGCGACTCGTCGAACGCGGTTTTGCGAGACCGCGCGCGCGACTCGATCGCCCGCTACAAGGCCGAAGTCGAGTACTCCTATCCCGCGCAGGCCGGACGTCTGGCGGAAACGCACCTCGAAACCGTGGGGACGCTGCTCCCTTACGCCTATCCGATGTTCCGACTTCCCGTCGAGTCCGCGCGCATCACCGCCGTGCACAATGAATTCATGGCTCAAGCAATCCGCGCGGAGATCCCCGAGGCGCTCGTTCTCACGATCCCCATGGCCGCCGAGCCGATTCCGGCGAAGGCCGATGACGTTGCCGCTCTCCGCGCGCGTTATGGCATCGAGAAGGAAGATTTCGTCGTGGGAGGCTTCGGGCTTCTGACGCCTGAAAAACGCATCGAGACCCTGGCCCGGGCCGTCGCGCGCGCCGCGGTCCATCTTCCACATCTGCGCCTGCTGCTCGTCGGGACGGCGCCGGACGCCGCCGACCTGAAATGCTTGATCGAAAAGCTCGGCGTCGGAAAGCGAGCCGTCATCACGGGGCATGTGCCCTTCGGCGATCTTCCTACGCATATGGAGGCGGCCGATCTCGTCGTTCAGTTGCGCTACCCCACTGCCCGCGAGACATCGGCGGCTCTGCTTCGCGTGCTGTCCCAAGGACGTCCAACCGTCATCTCCGATCTGGAGCATCAGAACGAGATCCCCTTGGAAACGGTTATACGCGCGGACGTGACCGACGAGGAAGGCGAAGTGACACGCGCCATTCTCCGACTGGCGCATCGCCCCGATCTCCGCCAGCGGCTGGGAGATCGCGCCCGTCGTTTCGTCCAGGAACGCCACTCGCCGGCCCGATGTCTCGCGGCATATGAGAACGCGATCGAGCAGGCCATTGTTGCTCCCAATCCGGAGCCACGCATGTGGCCGGAGCACTGGCTCGGACGCTCCGAGCGCCGCGCATAACGTATTCCTCCGTCCCTCACGCACTTTTCCGAAAGGATCGGCTAAAATCAGAACGAGTCCGGTTCGTTTCAGACGGGTCTGGACGGGACGCAGCTCCCGGAAATCCGGATAGACGAGAATGACAATGCGCCTGCTTGACGTGTTTCGCGGCAAGTTCGTGGACCCAACCTATCCCGGCGTTCACGCCGGCGGCGACGTCATCACCACGCGCCTCGACGCCGTCGTTAAATGGGGGCGCAAGTCCTCACTGTGGCCCATGCCTTTCGGCACGGCCTGTTGCGCCATCGAGTTCATGGCCATGTCGGCCTCGCACTACGATGTCGCTCGTTTCGGAGCCGAGGTGCTGCGCTTCTCGCCGAGACAGGCGGATCTGCTTTTCGTCGCGGGCACGATCCCCGACAAGCTGGCGCCGGTCCTCAAGACGATCTACGACCAGATGCCCGAGCCCAAGTGGGTCGTCGCGATGGGCGTCTGCGCCTGCACGGGCGGTTTCTATCGCTCGTATCACGTCATGCAAGGCATCGATGAAATCGTTCCTGTGGACGTATACGTTCCCGGATGCCCGCCCGCTCCCGAAGCGCTCCTTGCCGCCGTAATGAAGATACAGGAACGGATTAAAGAAGGCGTTCGTCAATCGGAGCCGCAGGGCGCCCATCGACTGGGCGCTTCCGGAGACGCGGTCTTCGACCGCCGCGCGCGCCGCGCCGCATGGGCCGCCGATGACGACGCACGAGCGAAGCAGGGCCTTGCGCCTCGAGGCGTGATCGCCTTCGGAAATCCCGCTTCCGGCGTCCAAGCTCCTGATGGAGACCGGGACTGAGCATGCCGTTTCCCGACTCTGCATTGTCCGACTCTCAACGCTCGGATCGCCCGCCGTCGTCGATCGCCGGGATCATGCATGCGAATCTGCCCGGCGGCGTCGTCATGATCCGGGAGTTCCGCGGCGATCTGTCGATCACGGTGAAACGGGAAACATGGGCGGCGGCGGCCGTTCTCCTCCGTGATCATCTCGATTGCGACTTCAAGCTGTTCCTCGACCTCTGCGCGGTCGATCGCCAGGGTCGTGTCGATCGTTCGGAACGCTTCGAGATCGTGCTCCATCTGTACTCGGTCTCGACGAAGCGCCACATTCGCGTGACAACTCCGCTCCCCGAATCCGACCCGCGGCTCGACACGCTTACGAAAGTCTTCAAGGGAGCGAACTGGTTCGAGCGCGAGGCGTACGATCTCTTCGGCATCGTCTTCCGCGGCCATCCCAACCTCAAGCGAATCCTCACGCACGAGTCTTTCGTCGGTCATCCGATGCGCAAGGACTACCCGACCGCGCGACGACACGCGCCTGGAAAATGCGCCGAGCGGGTGCTCGACGTGCCGCAAGACTCCCAGGGGATGGTCGTCAACCTCGGCCCCTCCCACCCCTCGATGCATGGCACGTTCCGCGTTCAGCTTTTGTTGGACGGCGAAACGATCGTCGACGCCGCGCCTGATCTCGGCTACATGCACCGCAACTTCGAGAAAATGGCGGAGGCGCGCACTTACTGGCAGATCATTCCCTATACCGATCGGCTTAATTATTGCTCTCCGTTCATGAACGGCCACGGCTGGGCGCTGGCGGTTGAAAAGCTGTTGGGCATAAAGGCTCCGCCGCGCGCCGAAGCCGTGCGCGTCGTTCTCTCCGAGCTCTCGCGCGTCATGGATCACATCGTGTGCATCGGCGCGAACGTCGTCGATCTCGGCGCGATCACGCCGTTCTTCGTCACCTTCCGAGCGCGCGAAGCGATATACGACGTCCTCGAGGCGTGCTGCGGAGCGCGCCTGACCGTGTCATACGTTCGCATCGGCGGCCTGGCGCAGGACGTGCCGGAGGATTTCGACGCCCTGTGCCGAAAGGCGATCTCGGCGGCTCGCGAGGTGATCGATCAGGCCGACCGCCTGCTGACGCGCAACGTGATCTTCGTCAGGCGTATGCGCGAAGTCGGCGTTCTTTCGGCCGACGACGCTCTCTCCTATGGATGGACCGGCCCCTGTCTTCGCGGTTCGGGAGTCGCCTATGACGTACGCAAGAATCATCCCTACTCGGGTTACGAGCAATACGACTTCGACGTTCCGACAGGCGCCGTCGGGGACAGCTTCGACCGCTATCTCGTTCGAATGGAGGAGATGCGACAGAGTCTGCGTATCGTCGAACAGGCGCTTGCAAGCCTGCCCGGCGGTCCCGTGATCGTCGACGACAAGAGGGTCGCGTTGCCGCCGAAGTCGGCGGTGTTCGAGAACATCGAGGCCCTCATGAATCATTTCAAGCTCGTCTTCGAGGGCATCTTGCCTCCGGCGGGCGAGATCTACGGCTACACCGAAGCCGCCAACGGCGAGCTTGGATACTTCGTCGTGAGCGACGGCCGCAAGTGTCCATGGCGCGTCAAGGTTCGCCCGCCATGCTTCAACCTCTATCAGGCCTACCCACGGCTCATCAAGGGAGGCATGATCGCAGACGCCATCGCCATCATCGGCGGACTGAACGTCATCGCCGGAGAGCTGGATCGATGAAGTGCATGATCGACGGACGTGAAATCGAGGTCGAGCCGGGAACTTCGATCATCCTCGCGGCTCAGCGACTTGGAATCCGAATCCCTCACTTCTGCTGGCACCCGGATCTTTCGGTCGACGGCAATTGCCGCATGTGCGTCGTCGAAATCGAGGGCTCGTCCAAGCCGCAGACCGCATGCAGCACGATGGTCACGGACGGCATGGTCGTCCACACCGATTCGCCCCAAGTCCGCAAGGCGCGTCGCGCGACGCTCGAGCTGCTGCTCGTCAACCATCCGATCGACTGTCCAGTCTGCGACCAGGCCGGAGAATGCTATCTCCAAGACCAGTACATGGAGCATGGATTGCATGACGCGCGAATCTCTCTTGATGAAAAGGTCCGGAAACGCAAGGTCGTCGATCTGGGCCCAATCGTGCTGGACGCCGAGCGCTGCGTCCTCTGTTCGCGCTGTATCCGCTTCGAGCGCGAGGTCACGGGCACGAATCAGCTCGGGTTCGTCGGTCGCGGCGATCATACCGAGATCGCCGCCTTTGACAACCGTCCGATCTCCCACAATTACGCCGGCAATCTTGCCGACGTCTGTCCGGTCGGAGCGCTTCTCTCTCGCGACTTCCGTTTTCGTATGCGGGTTTGGTTCCTCGAAAGCACGCCCTCCGTTTGTCCCGGGTGTTCTACAGGATGCAATATTTTCATCGATCATCGCGACGGCGAGATCCATCGCCTGCGTCCCCGCCGGAATGTGTCGGTCAATCGCTCCTGGATGTGCGACCTCGGTCGAGCGCTCTACAAGGGCGCCGGCGCTCCTTCGCGTCTCCTCGGCGCTCGTCTACGAAGCGAAGACGATCGCGGGATGATCCCTGTCGGCGAGGCGCTCGACCTGCTCTCCAGCCGTCTTCGCGACGCAGGCGAAGACGTCGCCTTTCTCGCTTCACCGCAGGCGACGAACGAGGATCTCTTCGCCTTCCAATCGCTATGCGACGCCGTGTCCGGGATGCTCGACTTCCGAGTCGATGATCCTCAAGACCGGATGGCGGTCCTCGAGGACGGCGTCTTGCTGCGAGCCGACAGAAACCCGAACACTCGCGGGTGCCTCGAACTTGGTTTGGGCCGAACCGGAGTCGACGCGATCATGAGCGCTTGCCGCGCGGGGCGAGTCAAGGCGCTTCTTCTTCAGGGACCGGAGTTGCTGCGCACTCCCGCGGCTGGAATCTTTCTCGAGAAAGTCCCGTTCGTGGCCGTCATGGCCGAAAACGACGAGCCCGCGCTGGCGCGCGCGCACCTTGTCCTGCCGGCCGCCGCATGGACCGAAAACGAGGGCACGTTCGTGAACTTCGCGCGGCGCGTGCAGCGAATCGAGCGCGCGATCGAGCCGCCGGGCGAGTCTCGTCCCCGCTGGCGGCTTGCCTCCGACCTTCTTGCTCGTCTCTCGCGGCCGCTCGACGCGACGACGGCTTGGGACGTGTTCCGTCTCGCGTCTCGATCGACGGCCGCCTTCTCCGGCCTTGAGCACGTCTCGATCGGCGAGTCCGGACTCGATCTCGACGCAATCAAGGAGTCATGATGTCCTCGCGCGTTTTCACCGTCAATCGAAACGTCCATCCGGGTTTCTGGCCGATCATCATCGGTCACTGGGAAACGCTCAAGAACCTTTTTCGAACGCTCGTTCTCCGGCAGGCATCGACGATTCAATATCCGGAACAGAAACGCGACGTCTCTCGGCGCTATCGCGGCATACACATCCTGGCGGCCCGAGCTGACGGCACTCCCAAATGCGTCGCTTGTTTTCTATGCGCCACCGTCTGTCCGGCCGAGTGCATCCACATCGAAGCCGGCGAGCGGCCGGAAAGGACGATAGAGAAGTATCCCGTTCGCTTCGAGATCGATCTTCTACGTTGTGTTTATTGCGGCTTCTGCGTCGACGCCTGCCCCGAGGAGGCCATTCTGATGAGCCGCGAGAACGACCTTGTCGGCACGTCGCGCGAGGAGTTGATTATCGACCGTGACCGTCTCATGCGTCGCGCGGGTCTCGCCGAGCACGGCGTCGGATACCGTCCGACCGATCATGATCTCCGCCGTCCCGTTCGTATCGAGGCCATCGAAGACATGAAAAATCGTTACGGACTGAACGGCCCGCGTCCCAGGCGTTAGCGTTAGCTTGCCGTCTCGTGAATTCCTCAGGTCAACGAGAGGGCATGCCGCGCAGCAAATGCGCCTCTTCCGGGACCTTCACTCACGTGAACTTGAAACCGCGCGAACGCCATTCAGGCAACGAACGAAGCGATCCAGGAGGGCGAATCGCCGATCGGCCAGACGGCCCCGCCATGGAGTGATGCGCGCGGCATTCGGTCGCGACGTCGCGACGTCCGGCCGCATGACCCGCTCCTCGAATTGCGCCAGGACCTCGGGATCGGTCACGATGCACAGAAATTCCTGCTGGAATCGATAACTCCAGAGCTCGAAGTTCGTCGAGCCCACGATCAGCCGTTTTCGATCGATGAGCATCGCCTTCATGTGCGTCATGCGTCCGGGATAAAGTCGCAGCTCGATTTTCGAGGTCGCCGCTTTCCAGGCGATGTGGTCCGCGCACAAAGGCCAGTTGTTCGACTCCGGGGTGACGACCACGACGCGTACGCCGCGTTCGCTTGCGGCGTGCAACGCCTCCGAGAAAGGCGGCGCCAGATAGGGAGACTCTACGAAAATCTCTTCCCGCGCCGCGGCGAGCAGATCAAGCGCACAATCGAACTGAACCTCGTTTAGGCGCCCGCCGAGCACGTGCAACTCCAAGCCGTCAAAGCTGCGCGCCGTGGCTTGGCTCCGCCCATGCCAGCTCCAATCGAAATCCCGCGCCAGGAAGCTCGCAAGGTCGTCGTTCTCGATGCGCAGCATGAGGTCGTGCCAACCGAAGTTGTGATCCGTGAAGTTTATTCCTCCGACGTAGGCCACGCGGTCGTCGACGATGACGAGCTTCTTGTGATTCCGGAATGGCAGTTTCGTGAAGAACCATCCGACCGGATTGGCGAAACGAAGTCCGATCCCGTCACGCGCCAGCCCGCGATACATGCGCCATGTCGCTCGCACTTCTCGCCACAGTCCCCGATCCAGCAGATGTCGGGGTTGGTAGAGAAACTTGTTATTGACCCGATGCTTGGCAAACTCGTCCACCAGGACGCGCCGATCCCGGGCATGCGCGTGCCGCAAAGCGTCCGCCAACCCCAGGCCGGCCGCGTCTCCCTCGAATGAGTAGGTCTGCACCAGGACGCTTTTTTCGCTGGCCGCGATATCTTGAGACAGCCGCCTCCAGAATCCTGGTCCGTCGACTAATACTTCGATTTTCATCGCATGAGCCGCAAGACGGCTTCAGGAACGCCGGCGATAACCGCGAAACGAAAAAACCGGCCCAAGAATCCCGCCGAAAGAAAATCCCGAAACGCTCAACGGAGCGATCCGGCGAGCAGAGTGATGAGACAGAAGGATAGGATGCCGCTTAAATCGCTCAAGAAGATGAACGATACACCGTCGAGCGATGACTGCGCGACGCGCATCCTGAGCTTCTCCCGCCTGGCCGTGTTTCGGCCCGACGGGACGCGTGCCGTTCCGCGTCCCGCGAGACGCTTGAGAAGGGAGTGAGGGTTTCGTTCTCTGATATGTTCGCGTCATCCTTCAGCATGTCGTTGGCGCCTGGAATCTATCATCAAAAACAGCTGACGCGCACGCCGCGGTTAAAATTATAGGAATTTTGATTTCGCGTGTCACGCCTATCCATCCGTTTCGCGCCAAGACGACGGGCCAATATGCAGTTGGCGAGGATGACCAGGCCGTTCTTGTTGAGACCAGACATCCGACATGTGTTTTCGGAACGTCTCTCCTGGCATCTCAGTTGGACTTGTCGCACACCTCTCCCGCCGCGCCAGCCGCGGCGCGGTCGGACGATCGGGCTATGCGGCAGGGGGAGGCAAGGAAGGCGGGGCCCGGCCGGCGCGGTCGCGCCTTTTGAGATGATCGAGGATCTTCTTGATCACCTGCCTGTCGGCAGGCAGGTCGGCGGCTCGGTGATAAAGGCGACGACGCGCATATCGCCGCCGCACTGGGGGCAGATCAAGGGATCGACTTCGTACACCCGACGGATCAGCTTCGCCAGAGCTGCGTCGACGGTCCGCCTGCTCGAGCGTCAACTCTTCGGGCGCTTCGTCTTATGCGGGCTGAAGGCCAGCGCCCGCCTTCTTGCGCTTTCCGCGGGCTGCGTTCGAGTAGGCGCCATAGTAGTGCACCAGATGCCGCTTGGGATCCGGCACATTCGCCAGAACGCGCGCGATGTACTCGCAAGCGTCAATCTTGTGCCTGAAGAGCCGTTCGGCGGCGCTCTCGTCCACATAGGCCACGGGGAGTCCTGATCCACCTCGATCCCAGCCCCTCCCACGCGTCGCGAGAGCATGGACTTGCGGGT
>JAFGSN010000140.1 GCA_016934575.1 Vicinamibacteria bacterium | reverse complement strand
GGATAGCGCCAGACGACGTCGTCAGACATCGCGGTCCGGCTCACGGCGAGGAAAGAAAACAGCGAGATGATAAAGACGGGCCCCATTCGGGGAACGGGCAAATGGCAACGGGCCACGTCAGTTTCACGGCCAAAGGCCGCGCCGGCGACACGTTCTCGTTTCATCGATTCGATCCCTTTGCGGCGCGCGACGCCACCGCGTCCAATCCGGCCGTGAAGATGAATTCCCGGACGATAGCGGGTTGCATTCGTTCGACTCTGGATGCAGACAGGCGGATTCTATGCGCCTTCAGTAAACCAAGTCAACGCATCATGCCTGTGGAGTCGTATATGCGGTTTCGAATCATTTACACAACGCGGACTCCGGTTCCAGGCTCAGGAACTATTGAAATACTGTCGCTTGACGGCCGCAACCTGGAGATCGAGGGAATGCGATAGGGCGAGGTAACAGAAGATCCGCCTCCGTCAGACGCGTGAATGCCGTGGCGGCCAGCGCAATCTCTGCCCGCGGATCGGACGACAGCTATTTCGTACGCGCCCGCCTTTCGACGCCGAGAGTCGCGACAGCGTCATCGCTCGCGGGACTCGTCGAGTTCCTTTCGGGCGGCCGCCGTTATCTCGTCGATGAACGCAGCCTTTGCGCGAGCATATGCCAGGCGGTCGCCGGCGTGCCTTGAGGCCAGTTCGATCTTCAGCTCCTGGTAACGACGCGCCACGTCCGGGTGCGCGATCAGGTGGTCGCGGAACAGCAGCCGATCCCAGTGCTCGGTAAAGCTCGCTTCCACCATGTGGATGTGATGCGTACGCCGTCCAGCTCCATCCCGCTTGATGAACCACGCGTAGAACGGCGGCACGTCGTCTCCGAACGTAGGTCGCCAGAAGTACTCGTAACCCCGCGCTTCTAGCACGGGAACGATGCGCGCCCGCGTCTCGGAAAGATCGGCGACCTCGACCAGCATGTCGACGATCGGCTTCGCTGACAGGCCAGGCACGGCCGTGCTGCCGAAGTGCTCGATCCGTCGCACGAGATCGGAGGGCAGGCAGGAAAGCAGGCGCTCTTTCTCCAACCGGAACGACTCGGGCCAGCTCGGGTCGTATGGCACGAGCGCGACCTGCTCCCGCGCCACTCGTCTCACTCGATCTTCCTGCGGTTCCATCTGTTTGGCGGGCGGCGCGCGATCCGGCGAGTATCAGCGCCTCCGTTTCATCTCCTGGCGCGTGTCGCGCTCGATGTCGCGGCGCTTGATCGCCTCGCGCTTGTCGTGCAGTCGCTTGCCGCGCGCGAGGCCGATCTCGATCTTGATCCGTCCGTTCTTGAGATATGCCCGGAGAGGGACAATGGTCTGGCCGCGCTCGCTGACCTTGGTCGCGAGCTTGCGAAGCTCCGTGGAGCGAAGCAGCAGCCTGCGGTCGCGGCCGGGTTCGTGATTCAGGAGATTGCCGTGGCTGTAAGGAGCGATGTGGCAGTCGACGAGGAAAGCCTCGCCTGATCGCATCTCGACGAAGGCGTCGCGGAAGCTGAGGCCGCCGTCGCGGATCGATTTGACCTCGGTGCCGGCGAGACTGACGCCCGCCTCGAAGCGTTCGAGGATGATGTAGGCATGAAACGCCTTGCGGTTCGTGACGAGCGCGCGTTCGCCGGCGGAGTTCTTGCTCATGGCCGAGATCATAAACGGAATGAACGCCATTTTGGACAGGCGCGAGATTCTTTGATGTTAAGATGACGCGCCGAGATCGCGGCCCGTGCCTCGGCCGATATTCCTCATGAAGCTTCGCGCCATTGTCCCGACATTGACGCTTGCCGCGCTGTGCGGTTTCGGAGTCGCCGCCGCCGTCAATCCGTGGGTTCCGTTTCCCACGGCGGATGTCTGGCGCGGCAGCGAGGAGGCCTTTGCTCTCGGCCTTGACGAACGCGAGCTGCCGCCGCGCGCCATGCCGATACGATGGACGAAGAGGCGGACGCTTTTTCGTTTTCGGCATCTTCCGTCAGGGCCGCTGACGCTGCACGTACGTATTCAGGGGCATCGCACGCCCGTGCTCGTCGGGGCGGACGGTCTGGTCGTGGCGAATCTGGCGCCGGGTTCGAACGCCGCGGACGTTCGCTTGCCGGCGCGAAGAGCCGGAGCGTCCCTCGATGTCGTCTTGCGCACCGAAGGATTCGTGGCGGAGGACGGACGTCGTCTCGGCGCCCAGCTTGGCGCCGTCTCGGTGTCCCACGCCCGAGCGCTTTTGCCGAACGCAAGCCTGGTCCTGGCGTTCGTGATTCCAGCCGTCGTGTGCTGTCTTGGCGCGTTGCTCGCCGGTTTCGGCGCCTTTCCGGCGCTGGCCTTGGCGGCCGGATTTTCGATCGCGCAGGGTCTCATCTTGACGCCGTGCGGCGTGGTTCGCTCGCCGTACGCGTGGCTTTTGGCGTCGACTCTCGTCGTGGGCGCCGGCTTGGCCGCGGCGCTGTCGCGGGTCCTGGCGCGATGGATGCCGCGCGCGGCAGGCGCTTCATACGCCTCGTTGCTGGTCGTGTTCCTCGTTCACGGCGTATTGGCGACATCGCCGCTCCTGCTCGTGACGGACGTCAACTTCCAGGCGCACATGCTGCACAACGTGACGTATGAGGGCGATTATTTCCCGACGAGCGTGACGCAGCACGCGATCCCGTTTCGGATTCCGTATGGCATTTCGTTTTTTGCCGCACTGGCGCCGTTCGTCCGCGCCGGATTCGGCCTTGTCGCCGCCGTTCGCTGGGGCGCGGCGGTCGCCGGCATGCTCGCCTCCTGGGGTCTGTTCGTGGCCCTGGCGGGAAAATCACCGCGTCTGGCGGCGATTTCAGTGATTCTTCTGCAGTTGATGCCGGGCACTTTCGTGCCCTTTGCCCAGGGCAATCTGCCAAATGTTTTCGGCCAGGCCATGACGACGCTGTTTTTTTCCTGGTGGATTGCATGGCGGGGACGTAGCGCGTGGAGCGTGATTCCCGGCGCGGTCTTCCTCGTGCTCGCGGCGCTGGCGCATTTTTCGAGCCTGATCGTGATCGTCACGCTTATGACGTTCTTGTTGCTGACGGCGAGAGACACGCCGCGCGCGCGCCGGCAATCGTTTTTAGCGTGCTCGATCGGAATCATCGCCATCGTTCTTTACTATTCGCATTTCACGCGCCTGGTCGCCGGGCAGGTTCCCCGTCTTCTGGATTCAGCCGGCGGAACGGGAATCCCGCTCATGCGTCGGCTCTATTCTCAACTCCACGGAATGTCCTGGGAATGGTGGAGTCTGCCGGCGGCGGCGCTAGCCTGGTTCGGCCGGCCACGGAATCGACACGCGGCGCTTGACGCCGGGCTCATCGGATACTGGCTGGCGGGAGTCGTGCTCCTGGTCGCGGCCGTCATGACGCCGCTTGAAGTGCGTTATCTCTACGCCCTGACGGTCGCCGTCGCCCTGTGCGCCGCGCGGGGCTTTTTGGCCCTTTCCGACGGAAGCCGGCTCGGTAAATTGGCCGGGGGCTTGCTTGTCGCCGGGCACTTCGCCATCGGAGCCGTTCTTCTCGGGGACCGGCTCTTGCCCTGAGACGCCGCCGCGGCGCGCTCATCTCCAGCATGGACCGCTCGGCGCGTCGCTTTAACGAGCGGCTGCTCTGGGAGAGAATGAGACGGCAAAGCCGAAAGCGGCCGTCGAGGAATACCAGGGATGGACTTCATCTGCAAGGTGGGAACGCCCACGGGCGAGATTGAGGAGCAGCGACACACGGCGGAGAGCGAAGCGGCGCTGCGGACCGAGCTGGAACGTCGTGGATTCTACGTTTTCTCGATCAAGCGGCCTTTCGGATTGCGCTTTCGTGGCGGGCGTCGGAAGCGAATCTCATCGGGGAAGCTGCTGGTTTATTGCCAGGAGATGTCGGCTTTGCTCAAGGCCGGACTTCCGATCCTGCAGTCGATCGAGATCATGCTCGAGCGGCAACAGGACCCGGTTTTCAAGCGTTCGTTGACCGAAGTCCGAGATCGCGTCAAGTCCGGAGTGGCGCTTTCACAGGCGTTCGCCGACGAAGGGGAGCTTTATTCTCCGATGCTCGCGGCCAGCCT
>JAFGSN010000139.1 GCA_016934575.1 Vicinamibacteria bacterium | reverse complement strand
GGCGAACGGCGCCGCTTCGTCGTTGTTGTCGGGCCTGACCTGGAGCCGCTGGTCGAACCGGCCGGCGCCATCGCCGGACTTTTTCAGCGAAGGCGGCGGTCGCGATTGGCTTGAACCCTAGAGTCCGTTCAAGGGCATGCGGCGCCGCGGCATTCCGCGACGGCCGCAAGACGGGCCTCCCATTCGCCGAGCACCGATCGCTCCACGTGCAAGCGAAGATTTTCCGTCTCGTCGGGATCGCCGCGGAGATCGTAGAGCTCGACCTCGGCCGTGATATAGCGCACGAACTTGTGATCCGCCGTTCGTAGCCCGGAGTACGTGACGAGTTGCCCGACAAACGGCGCGACGTGCTCGATCAGGATGGACGTTCGCCAGCTCTCCGGCGCGGCTCCCGTCAGGAACGGCGCGAGTGAGCGCCCGTCGGATTCGCCGGGCGGCGTGATGCCCGCCAGCGCCGCGATCGTCGGCGCGAAGTCGACGTTGGTCACGAGTTGTTCGATTTTACGGCCTTCGGGAACGCGCGGTCCGCGGAATGTGAGCGGCACGCGGATCGAAAGCTCGTACGGAACATCCTTGCCCCAGAAGTAGCGATGCTGTCCCTGGAGATATCCGTTGTCCGACATGAATATGATAAACGTGTTCGCGAGCCGGCCCGACGTCTGCAGGAGAGCCACGATGCGCTCGACGGCCTCGTCCACCGAGAGCATGCAACGCAACCGTTCGCGGTAAGACCGGTCGAGATCGTAGATCCTATCATCGTCCATCAGCGGGATGTCCTGATAATGCGACGGCTTGTCGTTCATGTTCTCTTCATTGAACGACGGCGTTCGCGGGGCCCTGGCGTTGGCGAACTGATGAACGTGGCGAGAGGCGGCGACGGCCGGCTCATGGGGCGCGTTGTATCCCAGCCAGAGAAAGAACGGACGTGAGTCGTCGGCGACGGCGCGTTCGAGAAAGGCGAGCGCCCTGTCCGTCAGAACATCGGAGACATAGTCCTCCTCTTCTTCGCGGTAGGTCGTGACCGATCCGTCCGTTTCTCTGATCGAGTAATTGAAATAGGCGCCCGAGCCCTCGTCCGAATAGACCGCTTGCCACTCGTCCCAGCCCGGCAAGGGACCTTCTCCGACGTACTTGTTCATGAGCTTGCCGATCATGGCCGTGCGATAGCCAGCGTTCCGCAACCAGGGGGCCAGGTTCGAGCTTCCCTGGTTGGCGAGAAAGACCTGATAGGCGTTCGTGTTGTTGCGCACGCCATGGTTGTGTGAATGCAGGCCCGTGAGGAGCGTCGCGCGCGAGGGGGCGCTCACGGGGTTGCAGGCGAAAGAGTTCGTGAAGCTCACTCCGCGCTGCACCAGCAGGGCGTTGATGCGCGGCATCAACTCGGCCGAAGACACGTCGAGATCGTCGACGAGCACGAACACGAAGTTGGGTCTGGGACCGGGAGTCGGCGACGTCGCGCCGGAGCCGGCTCCCGGCGCGACGTTCGTATCGCCGCCTCCGCCGCAACCCGCGGTCAGCAGCGCCGCCGCGGCCCAGGGACTCAAGCTAACGCCGCACCGCAACGTGTTCGAGCCTGATAAGGAATGCATCCGTTCCTCCTTCGATGCACGCTTCGTCGAAAGCGCTGTTGGAGGTTCCCTTCCGGTTATGGGAGGGCTGAGATGGGCTGAGGGCGCGAAAGAACCGCTCCCGCGCCCTCGCGTCGGATTATTTAGCGCCGAGGACGGCGTCTTTGGCCGCCTTGGCGACGACGAACTTGAGAACCGTCTTGGCCGGAATGTTGATCGTCTCGCCCGTTTGCGGATTTCTGCCGATGCGGGCTTTGCGTCTTCGCAGAACGAGCTTGCCGATTCCAGGAATCGTGAAGCCGTTCTTGGCCTCCTTGTACGCCAGAGCGGCCAGTGTCTCCAGATACTCACCCGCGGATTTCTTCGGAATATCCAGCTTCTCCGCCAATGTCGCGACGATTTTCGCCTTGGTCATGGGCTTTAACTTTGCCATCGACTCACTCCTCCCTGAGCTATTCCCGGTTGGTGCTTTGCCACCGACATCGAGGTTGGTCATTCTACCCGTGTTTCAACTGATCCTGTCAATACGATTTCGCGTCCCCTTTGGGTGACGCTGCTTCCCGGCCGTAACCTTCCGGCACGAGGAACACGGTTTCACCCTCTCTGGCGAGGCCGAGCTCTTCGCGAGCGATGCGCTCGATCGCGCCGGGATTGGATCGCAGGGCGGAGACCTCGTGGGCGAGGCGAGCGTTCATGCTCCTGATGTCTTCCACCTCGCGGCGAAGCGCTTCGAGGCGATCCCGTCGCTCCATGAGATGAATGAGACCCTTGTCGCCGAAGAACGAGTTCAGCACCAGAGCGGCGACGAGGATGATCGACGCCAGGATGGCCGCTTTGTGGCGCAATCCGCCGGCGATATCGGTCGGCTCGTTTTTGCCTCTCCGGGAAGCCATGGCTAGACTTTACTTGATATTATGCCCATAAATATCTTTCATACAAGACTCTTTTTCCTGTTGGCTCGTGCCGCGCTCAGGCCGAGCATGCTTCGGCCGCGGTTCGCCATTTCATTGCGATAGCGGCGAAGAAGCGCGACCAGGTCGGCGTTGACGCGACGGAGCTGTCGCAGTCCGTTCCGATACTCTCGATTGCGGCGAACGAGCCGATGAGCGCGCCCGGCCTGTATCGAGTCGAGGTAGGCGGATCCGCCCTGGGCGCCCGGGCCCGTTGAAAGAATGTAGTACGGACCATGTCGCTTGCCGCGGCTGCAAGCGCAATCTTTCTTGCCGCACTCGGCGTAACGCACGAACAGCGAACCAACGATCTGCTCCCTCGTCTTCAGCAAGGAGCGAACGATGCCGCGTTGCTCGGCCAGCTTTTGTCGCGCTTTCCGTCTGACTCGTTCGACGTTCGTCATGACGTTTTAATCTTACAGTTAATGAAATAAATATGCTGTAAGATAGCCTCTTCTTCGACGGGCGTCAACGTTTTTGTGCGCGTCGTTTTTTCCCGGCGACCGGCGGCTTTTCGTGGCGCGGCGGAGACGCGCCCGCGCGGTATGATTCGGCGCGTCGAGACGCGGATCGCGGACGCGGTGACGCGCAGGCGGGAGGATGAAGATGAGACGATACGTCGTCGTTTACTGCACGGCCGGCGATGCCGAGGAGGCGCACAAGATCGCGCGCATGCTCGTTGAGCGGCGTCTCGCCGCGTGCGTCAACGTCGTTCCGAGCGTGACGTCGCACTACCGCTGGAAGAGCGAGATCGCGCGGAGCGATGAGTCGTGGCTCGTCGTCAAGACCCGAGAAGATCGTTTCGAAGCCTTGAGAGCGGCCGTCGTGTCCGCCCACTCCTATGAAGTTCCGGAAATCATTGCCCTGCCGATCGAGGCCGGGAATGCGCCTTACCTTTCCTGGATCGACGATTGCCTGGAATGAAACGCGGCGCTCGGGTTGACGGCATCGTCCACGAAACACGAACGGTAGTCAGATGACGGCGCGCTTCACAGCGGTCGTTCGATCCAGCCGCCGCCGAGGCAGACGGGACCGTCGTAGAAGACGGCCGCCTGACCCGGCGTCACGGCGCATTGGGGTTTGTCGAAGAGCACGCGGGCGCTCGCGCCGGGAAGCGGCTCGACGGCCGCCGGCGCCGCCGCCGATCGGCGCCGGATTTGAACCTCGGCGCGCAGGATGCGAGTGGGCGGCGGGATGGAAATCCAGTTGACTCCGCGCACAAGGCACGCGGCGCTTTCGAGGTCTTGTCGCCGCCCGACCGTCACTTCGTTCGTTTGCGCATCGAGCCTCACGACGTAGAGCGGACGCTTGGCGGACAATCCCAGGCGCTTCCGCTGGCCGATAGTGAAGCGATGGATTCCGGCGTGCCGGCCGAGTAATCGTCCCTTGCGATCCACGATGGCGCCCGAGCGATCGCTATTGTCGGATGCGAGACGCTCCACGACGCGCGCGTAGCCTCCGTCGGATGCGAAGCAGATCTCCTGGCTCTCGCGTGTTTCGGCGTTCGGTAAACCATGTTCTCGAGCGATCGCGCGCGTCTCGTTTTTCGTCAGGGCGCCGACCGGGAACAGGGCGCGCTCGAGAAGCTCCTGCGTCATGCCGAAGAGAAAATAGGATTGATCCTTGTCCGCGTCATGGCCGCGCAGCAGACGGCGCCGCCCGTTCTCGCCGTTCGGATCGAGACGGACGTAGTGACCCGTGGCCACGTGATCGAAACCCAAGGCGGCGGCTTCCGTGACCAAGCTTCGGGACTTGATTTCCGTGTTGCAGCGCGCGCAGGGCAGCGGCGTACGCCCCGTGAGGTAGTCCCGCACGAAAGGCCGGATCACCTCGGCGTGGAACTCCCGCCGGAGATCGACGATGTGATGGGGAATTCCGATTCTTTGCGCCGCGCGCCGCGCGTTATCAAGACATCCCGGCTCGCGTCCCCGTGGCGATTCCTCGGTTTTCCCGCCTTCATCATGGAGCCACAGAGAGATGCCCGCAAGGTCGTGGCCCTCTTGCGCGAGCAGCAGAGCCGCCACGGACGAGTCAACGCCTCCGGACATGGCCACGACGATGCGCATCGTTCACCCGATGTCATTCTATCCCTGGGTTGAAGCGCTTGGCGCGGCCGTAAGCTCCGACGTTGACGTCTTCCGTCGTTGTGGAATATTGTTTTCATTCATGTCATCGGCGCCGTTCGCGCAGATGACCTCGTCGGGACACGTGCATCCTCGAAATAGACCGAGGGCAGGCGTGCACGGTCAGCGCGGCCCTCGGGCCGCGTCGGTTTGGTCGCGGCCATTGGCCGCGTGAATTCAGGACCGTCGAATGAAACGGGTTTTCACGAGCCACAACGTGTTGCCGGGCTTCGGGCTCTCGATGGGATTCACCATGCTGTATCTGAGCCTCATCGTTCTGATTCCGCTGGCCGCGCTGATATTCCGCGCCATGACGCACGGCTTCGGCGCGATGTGGGCGACCGTGACGGAGCCGCGCGTGATCGCCTCCTTCCGTCTCAGCTTTGGCGCATCTTTCCTCGCCGCGTGCGTGAACGGGGTGTTCGGCCTGACCGTGGCCTGGGCTCTTGTCCGATATCGTTTCCCGGGGCGCCGGCTCATTGACGCGCTCGTGGATCTCCCTTTCGCGCTGCCCACGGCCGTCGCGGGCATTGCGCTGACCTCGGTCTATGCGCCGAACGGCTGGCTTGGAAGGCCGCTTGAGGCGATTGGGATGCCGGTAGCGTTCCGGCCTCTCGGCGTCATCGTCGCGCTGACGTTCATCGGGCTGCCTTTCGTCGTGCGAACGCTGCAACCCGTTATCGAGGACCTTGATCAAGAAGTGGAGGAGGCGGCGGCCAGCCTCGGCGCAAACCGCGGTCAAACCTTTGTTCGGGTGATACTGCCAAGCCTTCTGCCTGCCTGGCTCACGGGATTCACGCTGTCCTTCGCGCGCGCGATCGGAGAATACGGATCGGTGGTTTTTATCTCCGGGAACCTGCCCCTAAGGACCGAGATCGCCCCGCTACTCATCATGACGAAGCTGGAGCAATACGATTACGCCGGCGCCACGGCTATTTCCGTGGTGATGCTTCTGGCGTCATTCGCTCTCTTGTGGATCATCAACGCGTTGCAGTGGTGGAGCGGCCGCCGCGCCGCCGCTCGGCGCTGACGAACGGAGGCATGCCGAATCATTCTCATAATCCGAGGAAAGACGGAAGGGGACGGCGGGAAGCCGTGACGGAGTCGCCGCTCGTTCGTCTTTTCGTGATTCTCGCGGCCCTGGTTTTTCTCGGCCTTTTCTTGATCGTTCCGCTCGTGGCCGTCTTCACGCAGGCTTTCGAAAAGGGTCTCGCCGCCTATCTGGCCGCGATCCGGGAGCCCGACGCCTGGTCCGCGATACGCCTCACTCTTCTGGCGGCGGCCGTCGCGGTCCCTCTCAATGTCGCTTTCGGGCTCGCGGCGTCCTGGGCCGTCGCCAAGTTCGAGTTCCGGGGCAAGGGCCTGCTGTCGACGCTCATCGATCTGCCGTTCGCCGTATCGCCGGTCATCGCCGGCATGATCTTCGTGATCCTCTTCGGTCGCACGGGCTTCCTCGGGGAATGGCTTGCGCGGCATGACGTCAGGATCATCTTCGCTGTGCCCGGAGTGATCCTGGCGACGCTCTTCGTCACTTTTCCTTTCGTGGCCAGGGAGCTGATTCCCCTCATGCAGGCTTCGGGCAAGGAGGAAGAAGAAGCCGCGCGCGTGCTCGGCGCGGGCGGCTGGCAGATTTTCCGGCGGGTGACGTTGCCGAACGTCAAGTGGGGGCTGCTCTATGGCATCATTCTCTGCAATGCGCGCGCGATGGGCGAGTTCGGCGCCGTCTCCGTCGTTTCCGGCCACATTCGCGGGCGGACGAACACCTTGCCGTTGCATGTCGAGATCCTGTACAACGAATACAACTTTCAAGCGGCCTTCGCCGTGGCGTCGCTTCTGACCTTTCTGGCCCTCGTGACTCTCATTCTCAAGAGCTGGGTCGAACGGAAGTCTCGTCGGTCCGAAGCGGACGCGGCGTCCGGATAGGACGGGCGGGCGAGAGGATCCAATCGATGGGCATTCGCGTGGACGGCGTAACCAAGATCTTCGGGGCCTTCAAGGCCCTCGATGGAGTCGACCTGCACGTGCCCGCGGGGGAGCTCGTGGCCCTGCTTGGCCCTTCGGGTTCGGGCAAGACCAGCCTGCTTCGCATCATCGCCGGCCTTGAACGACCCGACCACGGGACGATTCTGTTCGGAGGCGAGGATGCCACCGCTCGCGACGTGCGTGAGAGAAGGGTCGGCTTCGTCTTCCAGCACTACGCTCTCTTCCGTCACATGACGGTCTTCGAGAACGTGGCTTTCGGCTTGCGCGTGCGGCCGCGTTCTCGGCGTCCCGGCCAGCAAGACATCCGCGCGCGCGTCGAGCAACTGCTTCGGCTCGTGCAGCTCGATTGGCTTGGCGACCGCCTTCCGTCCCAGCTCTCCGGCGGGCAGCGACAGCGCGTGGCGCTGGCGCGCGCGCTGGCGGTCGAGCCGGAAGTGCTGCTGCTTGACGAACCTTTCGGCTCCCTCGACGCCAAGGTCCGTCAAGAGCTCCGGCGCTGGCTGAGACGGCTGCATGACGAGATCCATCTGACGGGCGTTTTCGTCACTCACGATCAGGAGGAAGCGCTCGAGGTCGCCGATCGCGTCGTCGTCATGAACCAGGGACGGATCGAACAGGTGGGCAGGCCCGAGGAGGTCTTCGACCGCCCGGCGACGTCTTTCGTCATGAATTTCCTCGGCAGCGTCAATATCTTCCACGGACGAGTCGAGTCGGGCAAGGCGCTGCTCGGTCCGTTTTCCCTGGATTATCCGGATCATCCCCACGCGGAATCGCGCCCGGCGGCGGGATATACGCGTCCCCATGAGCTTGATGTGAGCCGCAGCGAGGACGGCGACGGATTATGGGCCCGCTTGAGCGGGCTGAACGTCGCCGGACCCGTCGTGAAGTTGGAGCTTTCGGCCCCGGCGGGACCGATACAGGTCGAGATGGCGCGCGACCGTTACGACGATCTCAAACCGCAGCTCGGCGAGACGCTGTATGTGCGTCCTCGTAAAGTACGAATCTTCCTCGGCTCCGATCGAGAGGAGGGAGGTCTCTGAGGTTCGAGCGAGAGCGGCTATTCCACTTCCGTGACGATGAGCATGAGCGTGTGGCCCCCGACACGGAACTCCATGTGATTGCTGAGCTGGGCGTGCTCGATCCGTTCCATGTCGATGTAAGTGCCGTTTGTCGAGCCCAGATCGCGGAGGATGACGCGCTCTCCGAAGATCTCGATCACGGCGTGCTGGCGGGAAGCTTCCGGATCATTGAGATTGACGTCGCATCCGGACCGTCCGATCGTCGTGCGCGTCTTCGATATCTGGAAGATCTGACCCGTGGCGGGGCCCTGAATGACGGCGATCGAGAAGCGCTTGTCCTTGGGCAGCTCGAGGAGCCCCATCTTGTGCAGATCCTGGCCCGTGATGGTCTGTCCGCCTTCCAGCGGCGGCGGCGTGATCTGACGTTGCGTTTTCTGTCGCTCATCGACGGCCGGAGCCGGCGGCTCGGGCGGTGCGGGCGCTGGAGGCGGCGCATAATCCTCCGGCGGCAGGGTCGCGCTTCCCGTCAGCGGGTTCTCGATCTCGATCGAAGCGCCGCACTTGCCGCAGCGGGTTCGCGCCCGCGGGCGGTTGCCGAGCTTGGTTTCGTCGAATCGGTATCGTGACTGACAACTGGGACAAACGATGATCATCCGACGCTCCTCATGCAATTCAACCGGCGGGCCTTGCGTGACGTCGTGTCCGGCGCGCCTCCCACGCCAACCTACAGAGGATGGTTCCCTCCCATGGTCTCCTAAAAGGATAATACGAATCAGTCTAAAATGACTGCGTGGGTTTGCCCCGCGTTCCGGAACGGACTTTCCCAACGCCGGCGGGGGCGGCCTGGAGACGGTCGGAGGACGGCGATTTCGAGTCTCGGTCGAGGAGGTGTTTATGAGCGAACGGGAATTTCCGAGCATGACCGATGAGGAGTATGCGGACGACGATTTCGAGGGCGAAGACGACGACGAAGAAGAGGACGAGGAAGAAGAAGAAGAAGAAGAAGAAGACGAGGAGGAGGAGTGGGACGACGACGACGATTACGATGATGAAGACGAGGACGACCTTGACGAAGACGGCGACGAGGAAGAGGACGCCTGAGCCTGCCGCTGGCCCTCTGACGCGAGTGCGTATGGATTCTCCGCTCCCTCCGAGGAAACCGGACTGGATCCGGACTCGCGCTCCGGCCGGGGAGGAGTATGCGCGTCTCAAGCGTATCGTTCGGGCGCAACGTCTTCGTACCGTATGCGAGGAAGCGTTGTGTCCCAATCTTGGCGAATGCTGGAGCCGCGGCACGGCCACATTCATGATTCTCGGCGGCCGGTGCACGCGCGATTGCCGCTTTTGCGCCGTGGAGAAGGGCGCGCCTTCACCGTCCGGCGACGGGGATGAGCCTGATCGGATCGCCCGGGCCGTGATGCTTCTGGGATTGCGGCACGCCGTCGTCACTTCCGTCAGCCGTGACGATCTTCCGGACGGAGGCGCCTCCGTCTTCGGCGCCTGCGTGCGTCGGATTCGCGCGTACGTTCCGCGCTGCACCGTCGAGGTTTTGATTCCCGATTTCGAGGGCCGCTGGAGCGCGCTCGATCTCGTCCTCTCGGCGCGACCCGACGTTCTGAACCATAATATCGAAACCGTTCCGCGACTCTATCCCGACGCTCGGAAGGGCGCCGGCTTCGAGCGTTCGCTGGAGCTTCTGGCGCGCGCGAAAACTCGCGGACTGTTCACGAAGAGCGGGCTCATGACGGGCTTGGGCGAGAGCTGGCGGGAACTGCTGGATACGATCCGGGCGATTCGCCTGACGGGCGCGGATGCGCTCACGATCGGGCAGTATCTGAGTCCATCGACGAGACATCTGCCCGTCGCGCGTTACTACTCGCCGGAAGAATTCCGCGAATTGCGCGAGGTCTCTATCGGAATGGGCTTTCGTCATGTCGAATCGGGTCCGCTTGTTCGCTCGTCCTATCACGCCGAGGAGCAATGCGTTCTTTTGAAGACAGGGAGGTGAGTGGCGAGGACGGAGAACTTCGTGCACGTCAAGGCCAGCGCCCGTGAAATGCGTTCGAACCTCGGGGCGCCATTGGCCCGAGGGCTCACGCTCAGGCCTTGTCGACTCCATTCACGAATCGTAGAAAGCCTGACGGTGACTTGGTGCGACTCCCGTTCCCGAAATGCCGTCGCTTGGTGTTAACCTTGACACCGTGGCTATCGGAGAAGCTGACATCGCTAGGAGTGGACGGCTCGATCGGATGCTCGTTATGTCGGCCTTCTTCTTCTCCGGTGTCGCCGCGATCCTGTACCAGATTGTTTGGCAGAGAGCGCTCTTCACGATCTTCGGCACGGCCTCGGAATCGGTCGCTCTTGTCGTAACCGCCTTCATGTTAGGTCTTGGCCTCGGGAGTCTGGCTGGCGGCGCACTGAGTATCCGGGCGGGGGTGAAGCCCCTCCTCGCATTCGGTCTTATCGAGGCCGGGATTGGTCTCTTCGGGTTCGTGTCGCTCGGCCTGATGCGATGGATTGGGCTCAAGACCGTGACCGCTACCGGCTTCCAGATTTGGGGGGCGAGCTTTCTATCGGTGCTCCTCCCGACCCTCCTCATGGGCGCCACGCTGCCCCTGCTTTCCGCCTACTTCGTACGCCCGAGTAAAAACGTAGGTGCATCCGTCGGTGACCTCTACTCCGCAAACACCCTGGGCTCGGCGCTAGGTGCGGTCGCGGCTGGACAGGTTCTCCTCGCCCGTCTGGGAGAAACAGGCGCCGTCCGGCTCGCAGCCGTGATCAACATTGTCGTCGCAGCCTGCATCCTTGCCCGGCAGGCGCTTGAGCCACGACGATGAGGCGCTCGGCGAGCCTTCTTGTCGCCTTTCTGGCCGGATTCGTCGCCCTTTCGTACGAGATCCTGTGGTTTCGTGTTTTCGCCTTCGCGTCGGGGGGCGCGGCGCCTACTTTCGCTTTGCTGTTGGGCGCGTACCTGCTCGGTTTGGCGTGGGGATCTCGGCTCGCGGCCCGAATCTGCGCTCGAATGCCCGAGCAGGTTGCGCGACATCGCGCCTTCCTTGTCGATTACCTTCTCTTGGCCAATGTCCTCGGCTTCTTGCTCATCCCGGCAGTGGCGCGCCTGATGACCATCTTTCCGTATTGGAACGTTTGGCTCTGTCTGGTCATTCCCGTCACTGCGCTCCTGGGCGCCGTCTACCCTCTCGTCAATCACCTCGGCGTGCCTGCCGATGCTCGCGTTGGCCGGCACGTGGGCCATCTTTACTTCGTAAACATCCTGGGCTCAACGGTGGGAAGCGTCGGGACTGGTTTCTATCTCCTTGATCGGTGGAGCTTGAGTCAAGTCGCGATGGTGATTGCGTTCACCGGCATCGCATCGGCGATGTTGCCTTTGGCCTCTTTGCCACGCGGAAGGGGCCGCGTCTTCCGAGCGGCGCTGGCCATCGCCGCCATTAGCGTCGCTCTCTTCGGCGCACGCCCCCTTTTTGTGCACCTATACGAACGCCTTCAATATCAAACCTACTACACGCCGACCCGAGTCTTCGTGCAGACCATAGAGAACCGCGCTGGCGTGATCAACGTGACGGCCGGCGGAGTTGTCTATGGGGGTGGGCTGTACGACGGCCAGTTCAACACGGGCCTGAAGAACGACAAGAATGACGTAATCAGAACATACGCCGGTCTGTCGCTTCATCCCGCGCCCCGCGATGTGTTGCTTGTTGGCTTGAGCACAGGCTCGTGGGCCCAAATCATCTCTCACCATCCGCAGATCGAGGCTCTCACCGTCGTCGAGATAAATCGCGGCTATCTTCGACTCTTCCCGAGCCACCCAAGCAGTCGAAGTCTGTTAACCAATCCAAAGGTCCGAATCGAGATTGACGATGGCAGGCGATGGTTAGTCCGAAACCCGAACCGCCGGTTCGACCTCGTGATGGTGCATATCTGGCATTGGCCAGCCAACGCGACGAACCTCCTGTCGCGTGAGGCCCTCGACATCTTACGCGCTCACTTGAAACCGGGCGGCATTCTCTACTACAGCACAACCGGCTCGGCGCGAGTGCAGCGCACGGGGGCGCTTTCATTTCCGCACGCCCTCCGCATCATGAATTGGCTGGCAGTCAGCGACGCTCCTTTTGTCTATCGGTCACAAGCGCTACTGCGACTCATCGAGAGTTACCGGATCGATGAAGTTCCACAGATCGCGCCGGACGAGAGCAATCATTCGTGGCTGCTGAAGCGGATCGCGAGATTGCAGGAGCAAATCGAAGCTCGTAAGGAGATCCTGAGTCGTACGGCCGATCTTGACATCGTGACAGACGACAACATGGGAACGGAATGGACGGAGTACCCTCTCTGGCCACCCTTGGCGGCCAACTAACCTAAATTAAACAAGGCGTCTGAATCGCATGGGCATCGTTTCGTTCAATTGGGTCGCTTCGAATGGCGGAGCGTGTTGCGCATGCATAAAGACTTGTGACGCCGTGTTTAATTCGCCGGCGCGAACCATGATCGTGGGAGGTCGCGGGACGCCTTGAAGCTAGTATCCACGCGTCGCTGTATTGCGTGGTGATAGGCGAGCGTTGCGCTCAAGGCGTCCGTGATGGCCGGCTCGCTTCCAGACAGATCTTGGGTTTCCCCAGGGTCTTCCACCCAGTCGAAAAGCTGCGCGCGTGCTCCGGGGTCGGATAGAATGAGCTTGTAGTGGCCGGCGCGAATCGCGGCCGGCCACCAGAGAATACTGCGCGCCACGAGCAATCGCGGGGGCACATCGCGTGCCAGATCGATCCCGCCAAGTCCCTCAACCTCCGGCAGGTCCAAGAGGTCGAGCAGGGTCGGGTAGATGTCGGCATGGACGCATGACGCGCTCGATGTGCTCTGGCCGTGGAGGGCCGGGTGGACAAGGATGAAAGGGACATGGAGGTCATCCTCGTACACCTTAAGAGAATGCGCCAAGTCGTCCGGGTGCCCGTGACGCGCCAAGCCTTCACCGTGGTCGCCGATGAAGATCAGAATGGTCTCGTGTCGGCGGCCGGCCGACATGATCGCTTGCCAGAGTCTCCCCAACTGTGAGTCGCATCGCTCGATCGCAGCGCGATAGCGCGTTTCCGCCTTCGCATTATCAAGTTCTTGAGGCATTCCCTGCCAACGATATGGGTGATGAGTCTCTGCCGGCCAAATAACCGAGAAGAACGGTGTGTCGACAGGGACGGTTCCCAGCCAATTGGAAAAACGCGCGACCATCACGTCGCCGTCGATCGACCAGCCGCGGGACTTGAGAAGCGCGCCTTCGGCCATGGTCTCCGCATCCTCGAACACTTGTACGGCTTCCCTCGCGATGCGCTCCTCGCCCCATGCGCGCAAGAAGCTGCCGTTGAAGTATGAAGTCCGGTAGCCATGGCGTGCGAGCACCGTGGGCAGTAGAGAGGGGTGATCTGGGAGCGGCAACTCGCGGGCCATGAAGATCAGCGGAGACCCCGGTGGACTTCGACCAGACATCATCGACCAGAAGACCTGCACGGACAGTGGGCATTCCGTGAAGGCGCGCGTGAATCGTAGTGAACCCGAATGGGCGATGCTGTCCAAATTCGGACTTTTGGCCACTCCAAATGGATGATACGAGGCAAGGTAGCGTTCACCTACGCCTTCCGCAACCCAGATGATAACGCTGTAGCGGCGTCGGGGTAGTCGTGACAGAACATCGCGCGCGGAACGGTCCGGCGTGCCCATTAGACTGCATACCAACTCGTGCTGCTCCGGCGTAGGCGGTTTTTTATCTACGAAGGCCTGCCAATTTGGGATGAGTGCCGAGAGCGCAGACAACTCACGCAGTGAGGCTTCATGCTGCGTACGAATGGGCATCATTTCCAGAGCGAAGCCGATTCCTGCGAGGAAGCCCGCCGCCACCAGCAGCAGATAACCGAATCGCAAGGTCTTGGTGGCTGTCCATCTGAGCAACCATGGAAAAGCCAGGATGGGAGTCATTGCGATCATTATCGCTAGCCCCATCATAAACGCGGCGTAGGCGCTGATGCTTTTAAGCAGATACGAGATCATGGCCGGTGCCAAGAGCAGCAGGTCCGGATGAAGTCCCGTGCCCAAGTAGGCGAAGAAGCCGACGTTCAGAAAGGTCCATAGGATCACGAGGATGTAGGCGGCGCACATTGCAGATAGGGCGAGCGCCTGCAGCAATCGGAGCGCTCGGATGCACGACGAGAGATGGAAAGCGAACGCGATGCCGGCTAGAAAGAAGAGATCGCGAGAAAGAACCTTCGCCATTGTCAAGGCCCACGAGAGGGGATCTTTCAGCCCGCACATGAGCACGACGGCGATGGCCTTGGCCAAGACGGTGGCTATCACGAGAGACAGTAATAACAGGGCTGCCGTCGGACCCAACTGATTCCATGTGACGCCGATTGTCTTAGCGTGCGTACTGTCTAACGCTTGATGATCCAACTTCTTGTCCCCACGCGCGCAACGCAGATCTTGATGGTTGTCGCGCTGCGACATCCTCGGGAGACCGTACGCCAGCGGATTGATGGCGTCAACCCCGTGGGAGACACAGATAGAGATCGCAGCTCAGTCGCCTTCAGTTTACTCACGTCATGCGATAACGTTGACATAGGATGCAATCCGTGATAAAGCATTCTGAGTTTTTGGTGGATGCACTGTTTCGTCCGAGGAGAATGAATCATGTCATCTCGTCTTCGGCAGCTTTCCATAATCATCTTTCTGGTCTCATTCGCAACTCTGCATTGGACTAAGCCGCTTCGCGGCAACAACGCATTATCTTGATTGAGGCTTCTTCGAGTCCCGCCATTGGCTTCGCGCCGGTAGCAG
>JAFGSN010000138.1 GCA_016934575.1 Vicinamibacteria bacterium | reverse complement strand
ATTTTCGTTCGAAAGCGAGACCAGAAAAACCATGAGCGACACGGTCCTTCTCGTCGAAGACGACGATGAGACGCGGGATCTGCTGGCGCGGGCGCTTCGCCGGACCGGGTTGACGGTTCTCACCGCGGCGAGCGGCGAGGAGGGGATCGAGATGATCCGTCGTCATCGCCCGCCAGTGACGATCCTCGATCTCATTCTTCCGGACATTTCGGGCGAGGTGATTTGCGCCGCCGTGCGGGCTGATCGGAGGATCGCGAATCTCTACATTCTGATACTCACCGGGTTGGCCTCGGCCGAGGATCGCATCGCGGGATTCGAGAGCTGGGAGCGGACGACTACGTCACGAAACCCTGCAACATTCGTGAGATCGTGCTACGAGTCCGCGATGCCTTGCGACGCCTCCAGCCGTCGCTCTCGAAAACGGAAGACACCGCGATCGTCGTCGGTCCGATCCGCGTCGAGAACCGTGACTGCCGCGTCTTTATCGGCCGGCGTGAGTGCTTGCTGTCGACGTCGGAGCACGCCGTACTGCTGGCCCTGACTCGTCGTCCCGGCCAGTCGTTGTCGCGCCGCAATCTGCTGGGAATCATCAAAATGACGGGCGTCAAGACGGAGTCACGCTGCGTCGAAAACCACATCCGGTGGCTGCGGGGCAAGCTCGGCACGGCCGGACGCGCCCTCGAGAGCGTTCCCGGCTCCGGCTATCGCATCTCCATGATGGCCTGAAGCGAAAAGATCGCCTGCCGAGCCGCTGGGAAGCGCGCCTGCCGTGGTGCTTCAATCAAGAACTACGTGTCAAGGACCGGCACGGAGTCGTCGCGCACGCGGCCGTTCGTTCCACCACGCGTCTCGGCGCGTCGGGCGGCGCCGCGGTTTTTGGAAGAGCCACACGAGCGTCACGCCGGCCGCAAAGCCGCCGATGTGCGCCCACCACGCCACGCCTCCCGTCTCCGCCGTTCTCGCCGTGAGACTCAGCGCTCCCGACAGAAACTGCTGCAAGAACCAGAAGCCGAGGAATAAAAGCGCGGGCACGCGCACCAGTTGCGTGAAGAAGCCCAGAGGGATGAGCGTCACGACGCGCGCCCGCGGATAGAGCGTCATGTAGGCGCCGAGGACGCCCGCGATCGCGCCGGACGCGCCGATCGAAGGAACGATCGAGTCGGGTTGCGAGAGGATGTGAGCGTACGAGGCCGTCCAGCCGCACAGCAGGTAGAAGATGAGATAGCGCACGTGGCCCATCCGATCCTCGACGTTGTCGCCGAAAATCCAGAGATAGAGCATGTTGCCGAGAATGTGCAGCCATCCGCCGTGCAGAAACATGCTGGCGAGCACGCGTTTCGAGAGATCGCCGCTGGCGACGGATGAAGCGGCGTCGATCAGCCCGAGGCGGCCGTCTTCACCCGCGTAAAGCCGGGGAATGACGGCTGCTTCCTGGAAGAAGCGCTCCAGGCCGACTCCCATGCCGATCTCGTAGATGAAGGCGAAAACGTTGATCGCAATCAGGGCGATGTTCATGAAAGGAATGCTGCGCGACGGCACGTCGTCCCGAAGGGGGATCATCGAGCAGCCCTCTCAAGCCTTGCCTGTGAGAGGCATCGCGGCGGCTCGCGCGGACGGCGCCCCGAGGGAACGCCGCCGCCCGCGCCGTCCGCGCCGCCGCCCGCGTCTTGGGCGGGAAGGCGTCCGTTCCGCGAGCGCGGCCTCATCATGGTCGCCGTCGGCGAATCCGCGCCAGTAGGCCGTGATCTCGCCGCCTCTGTCGCCGCCATGGATTGTGTTCCAGCGCAAGGCCTCGACGAAGTATCCGCGTCCCAGGAGCGTCTTCTGCGCGTGAAGCGGCCGGCGCGTTTCCGCGAGACGGCGCTGGGCCGCCGCTATGAGACGAAGCCGGTCGAAATCGCGCTTGGCAAACGGCAAGGTCAACGGCGTCGTGTCCACGGGCCGGCCGTCGTTCCGTTCGATCGCTTCCAGGATGGCCAGCTCGACGGGGACGTCGTCCGTGGGAGGCGGCGCGGCGGCCGTTTCACCGGGCTCGACCTCAGGCGATCGATCGCGCGTCACGTGGTGTCGGCGCAAGGGCAAGTTCAGCGGCACGAGGACCGTGCCCATGAGGATCGGATTGGTCAGCTCTTCCGGCGGCTTTCCGGAATTTCGATAGCCGTCGAGCCGGCCCAGGCTGTCGAGCAGCGACATATCGCCGGCTCGCAAGGCGTCGTCGGCTTCTGGAAAGATGTAGGCGAGCAGCCCCACCTGGTGAAGGCGCAGGAACGTCGAGCGCGCGGCGCCTTGCCGCATGATCTTGTAAAGCTCCTCGAGCAGCCGCGCCGGGCTGCTCTTCATGATCTCGCCGCGCAGATGCCGAATCGCCTCGACGGTATCCCGATCGATCGTGAAGCTCAGTCTTTCGGCCAAGGCGACGGCGCGCAGCATGCGCACGGGATCCTCTTCGAAACGCACCGCGGGATCGCCGATTGTGCGGATCACGCGATCCTTGAGATCCGGGAGCCCGCGCACGAAATCGATGATCGAGAACGTGGCGATGTCGTAGAAGAGAGCGTTGACCGTGAAGTCGCGGCGGAACGCGTCCTCCTCCGGATTGCCGAACGTATTGTCGCGACGGATGAGCCGATCCTTTCCCTCGGCCTCGGCCTGACGCCGGAAGGTGGACACCTCGACGACCTTGTTGCCGAAACGGATGTGACACAGGCGGAAGCGCCGGCCGATGACGACGGAGTTGCGGAACAAGCGTTTCACCTGCTGGGGGTGGGCGGAAGTCGCGATATCGAAGTCCTTGGGCGTTCGGCCGAGCAGGAGGTCGCGAACTCCGCCGCCGACGAGGTAGGCGACGAAACCCCGATTCTTGAGGCGATAAAGAACCTTGAGAGCGTCGTTATCGATATTCTTTCTCGAAAGCGTGTGTTCGGCGCGGGGGAGTATGTGTGGATTCATTGATTGCTCGGCGTGCGGATCCTCGACAGTTTTCAATTATAGACGGCTTGGGCCTCGCCGACGGTTGCGCGGACACTCCGGGTCAATGGAGGAGGGTCCTCCCCTCGGAACGTACGCGACGCGTTCCGAGAGAAGCGCCGCACGAGACGCACAAGTACTCCCAGAGCTCTCCGTCGGGTAGAACAAGCAGCAATCGATCCCGCACCGGCTGAGGCGCGCGGCATCGCGGGCAGAAAAGAGCCGAGGCCGTGAAATCACGGAAGCTTTCGACGGCCGCTTTGCTTGTCCGTTGCGGTTTCATGCTTCTAGCCTCGGCGAGGCGCGGTCGCGGCCAAACCGGCGCGTCCCGTAAACCATGGCCGGCTGTTCAAGAGCCGTGACCGCCCGCCGGCTGGCCGTGCGCGTGATCGTATCCCGACCGGAACATTTGCGCGAATGGCGCAAACGCCGTGGTGGAAGACATTATCGGCGCCGGCCCGCGCCTGTCAAGAGCCGCTCGCGGTCCGGATGTGGACGGGAGTACAATGGAGCACCATGTCAGAAGAATCGGCCGGGAAACGCCTTCTGTCTGTCGAAGAAATCGCCGCCGCCGCCGCCGCCGTCGCCTCCATGCCTGATTTCGAAAAGATGGCGCGGCGTCTGCTTGACCAGATCCAGGAATGGGCGGCTCCGTCCGTCGTCGCATGCCTTCGCAAGGATCAAGGCGGAGATCAAGGTTGGCGGATGGTGCCGGAACTGGTCCTGGGCACCGTAACGCCCGCGTTCGAGCGTTCGATCATTCGTTTGATCGAGGAAGCGGCTCCCGCTTCCCTCGAAAAGCCGGTGCTTGTTCGTCCGCAGGATGAAATGCCGGGCTCACAGGTCAAGGTGCGAGACAATTGGATCGTTCCTTGCCGCGCGGGTAACGTCATCGGTTATCTCTTCATGCGCGGAATCGGCCATCCCTATCCGGTAAACCTGGGGCAGGCCGTGGAGTTGGCGTCCCAAGCCCTCTGGTTTCGGCTTTCGGCCTTGCGGCCGGGCGCCGAGGATGGCAGGTCTCCGTCCGTTGCTCGCGGGGATCTGACGCATCTTGACGCTCTCGTCAGCAACCTGCAAGGCGTCTCGGAAAGCCTTATGGTCAAGCTGCGTGACGAACGCGAGCGCATACGGTCCGAAGGCGACCAGCAAGCGGCCGCGCTTCGAGAACGCGACGCGGAGGTCGCAGCCGAGCGTGCGCGGCTCCTCGATCGTGTCGAGCAGTTGACGGCGAGGATTTCCGCGCTCGAGGGGGAGAAGGCGGCGTCGCTGCGCGAGAACGAGACGTTGAAGTCTCGAGTGGAGGAGCTGTCCCGGCGCCCGGAGGTCGCCGCGGCCGAGAGCGCGCCTGCGGAGAT
>JAFGSN010000137.1 GCA_016934575.1 Vicinamibacteria bacterium | reverse complement strand
ACCTCGATCAACTTGACGCCCGCGGCTGCGGCGTTCGCGGACACGTATCCGACCGCGCCTGAGTTCGCGCGAACATACGCGATCATGTCGCCGTCGTTGGCTTTGGTTATGGGGGGCACGTCGCGTCCCGAGAAGATCTGTTTTTGCCAGTAGGCGTCGACGGCGCTCGTGCCCTTTTGGTGGATAGCCGCGGAGAAGGCGTCGCGGATTTTTGAGCCGGTCGGAAGGTCGACCGGAATCACGGCGGTTCCATCCGGCCATTTGGCTTGTTTCTTGAGGAAGATGCGGGAGAGATCGGCCCTGGAAACGCTCTCAACCTTGACTGATGGGTGCGCGACGACCTTGAAATCCTGAGCCGACGCGATGGAAGGCGCCAGCAGCATCAACGTCGCGCAAGTCATTCTTCTCCACGACGTTCGCGTCATGAGCGCGGATGTTCGAGGCGGGACACGCGTGCGTTCACGGCCCGAGCGGCTTTCAGTCAGATACATGATCCACCTCCGCTGATTCAACTCCCATGACCGTTCTCCGTTCGATGGAGCGGACGTTCCGCGTCATCCTCGACAATGGCACGGTCATCCGAGCGTTGAAAGACGTCGGACTCCCATACAAGAAGCTCCTGTGAAGAAAGGGCGCGGTCCGCGTCGAGGACGGCCGCGAACGATTCGCCCACGGGGACGAGCCCCGCCAGAAGCTCGGCCCGAAGACGCGTTCCGAATGACGGCGGTTCGTCGACGGCCGCGGCCAAGGCATGACCGACGCTCTCCACGAGAAGTCCCATGGTCAGCGTCTCGCCCGTCCAGTCGACGTCCAGCATGACGATGCACGTTCTCGCGCCGATCGCCGTAAGAGAGCGGTCGAGACGCGGCGCGAGGTCGACCACCGGTATGACCGTTCCTCTGAGGTTCATGACGCCGCGCAGGCAGGGCGGCGTGTTCGGAACCTTGGTGACGGCTTCACAGCGGGCGATTTCGCGCGCGCGGTCCAGCGGCAACGCGAACAGCTCGCCGCCGATCCAGAACGTCAGGAAGCTCGACGGCGAAGGCGTCGTTCGCGCGGCGCGCGTCGAGACTTGTGACGTCGACTCGCCCGGAGTCGCGCCCTTGGGATCGGACTCGTCAGCGGAAGGCCTGTCCGTGACGGGCGGCGGCGGCGGCCTTCCTTCCGTCGAGTCCTTCCTTCGTCGGGCGATACGACGCGCGTCGGACACGTTCTCTCTCCTCCGGCCTCAGAACTTCTCGAAATCGGCGTACTCTGACTTCTCGCCGTCCGGTTTCTTGGACTCATCCCGCCCCGGATGCGCCGACGTTTTCCCGCCCCGCGCGGACTCGCGCGGCGGCGACGGACGGGGGCGGAACGTCGCGCCGCTCTGTTGCGGAATCATGCCGGGGGGCAGACGGAAGAAGCCGATCTGGTCCTGAAGCGCCTCCGATTGCGCGGCCATCTCTTCCGCCGTCGTCGCCAGTTCCTCGGCGGCCGTGGCGTTGCGTTGCGCGACCTCGTCGACTCGCCGCAAGGCGTCGTTGATCTGATTGACGCCCGACGACTGCTCGCTGGAAGCCATCGTGACTTCCTGGACGAGAGTCATCGTCTTGCGGATCGACGGCACCATCTCGCCGAGGAGAGAGCCCGAGCGTTCGGCGAGCTTGACGCTCGATCCCGCCACGCTGGCGATCTCCTTGGCCGCCTCCTGGCTGCGCTCCGCCAGACGGCGCACCTCCGTCGCCACGACGGTGAATCCGCGTCCGTGCTCGCCGGCGCGCGCGGCCTCGATGGCGGCGTTCAGGGCGAGCAGGTTCGTCTGGTAGGCGATCTCCTCAATGATCGAGATCCGCTCGGCGATGGCTTTCATGGCGTCGACCGTCGCGGTGACCGCCGTGCCGCTCTCCTCCGCCATGCTCGTCGCGCGCTTCGCGACGTCGTCCATCTCGCGGCTGTTCGACGCGTTCTGGGTGATCGAGGCCGTCATTTCCTCGAGGCTCGCGCCGGTCTCCTCGACCGAGGCGGCCTGATCGCTGGTGCCGCGTGAAAGCGTCTGCGAGGCCGTCGAGACCTCGCGTGACGCGGTCGTCAGGGTCTCGCCGCCGGTCTTGAGATCGATCACGATGCCGCGCAGCTTGTCGATCATGCTGCAAAACGACCGGCCCAGTCGGTCCTCGGCGGAGCGCGAGCGTGGTTCGAGGGTCAGATCGCCCGCGGCGATGGACTCGGCGACGGCCGCCATCTCACGCAGGTACTCGACGATGCATTGCAGCGACGTGAGAAGCTGTCCGATCTCGTCGCCCGACCCGACGGTGAACGCCACGTCGACGTCGCCTTGAGCGAGCCGATCGGCCGCCGTGACGGCCTGGTTGACCGGCTGCGTGATCGAGCGCACGAGCACGAACGAAAAGCCGACGAGAAGCACGACGGCGATCATGCTGACGGCGGTGATGACGGACAGGATCCCCGTGGAACGCGTCTGATTGAGATTCGCCTCCTTGAAGCTGTCCGACATGCCCTTCCGGCCCTTGTCACGCATCTCCTCCGTGGCCTTGAGCACCGCCTTGTACTCGCGCTGCATGGTCTCGAGTCCGGATGCGAGCCCTTCTCCCGTATCGCCGCGGACGATCCGCAAAGTCGTCGCGCGGGCCAGATCGTAATATGACTGGAAGCGCGTCTCGAGCGCCGCGATATCGCGTTCATCGAGCGTCGGATTGTCCCTGGCGCGCGCGAGCCGGTCGATAAAGGTCTGGCTCAACTGATCGGGTTCGGCGACCGCCTCGTCGTCCTGGGTCGCCGCGACGTCCTTCAGGCCTTGCTGGATGCCGGCCAGGATCTCCGTGAGGTCGCGCGTCATTTCGGAGGCGGGGAAGTAGCCGGTCTCGATTCGCGTCATGAGCGACTCGTTCCCGGTCACGGCCAGACGGCCTCCTATCGCGACCAGCAGCAAGGCGAGCGCCGCGACGGTTGGCATGAGCGCCACCTTGCGGGCGATTCTCCAGTTTCTGAGCACATGCATGGTCGTCTCCGTTTTCTAGGCGACGCCCGCGGCCGACGCCGTCTGCCGCTGCGGGACGCACGTTCGAAGCAAGGCGCCGGCGTCCAGGATGAGAGCCACCTGACCGTCCGCCAGGACGGTCGTGGCGGCGACGCCGTTGACGCTTTGGAACACCTTTGACAGCGGCTTGATCACGACCTGTCCCTCTCCGCTCATGGCGTCGACGACCAGGCCGACCGGCCCCGACTGACCCGCCATGACGATGAGCACTTCACGATCCGGAGGCGAATCCTCGATCCGGAAGACGTGCCGCAATCGCACGAACGGGAGCGGCCTGTCCCTGAGGTTGACGACGCCGCGGCCCGGCCTTCGATGCGCTTCGTCGGCCGGCATCGATCGGGATTCGCGGATGTTCTCGACCGGCAGAACGCAGGTGGTTGCGCCCACGCGAACGAGCAGGCCGTCAATGATGGCCAGCGTCAGAGGCAGCCGTATCGTGAACGTCGTGCCCGCGCCGAGCTGACTGGCGACGGACACGCTGCCGCGCAGCGCGTGAATGTTGCGGCGCACGACGTCGAGGCCGACTCCTCGTCCGGAAATGTCGCTGACCGCTTCCGTCGTGGAGAAGCCCGGCTCGAACAAAAGCGGGAAGAGCTGCGCGTCTGGCGGCGCCGCGTCTTCGCCGAGCACGCCGCGCTCGCGGGCGCGCGCGAGCACGCGTTCGCGATCGATCCCGGCGCCGTCGTCCGCAAGCTCGATGACGACGTCGCTTGTCTCGCGTGAGCAACGCAGGCTGATGCGTCCTGATCGCGGCTTTCCGCGTGCTTCGCGCGCCGCCGGAGCCTCGATTCCGTGATCGAGCGCGTTGCGGACCATGTGAGTCAGAGGATCGCGCAGGAGCTGGAGGACCGTGTTGTCGATCTCGACGTTGCCGCCCGTGATTTCCAGACGCGCCTCCCGGGAGAGCTTTCGCGCCATGTCGCGCACCAGGCGCGCGAGCTGCTGAAACGACGGTCCGACCGGAACCATGCGCAGCTTCATCACGAGATCTTGCAGATCGAGATACAGGCGCTCGGAATCGCGATGCGACTCCTGGAGTGCGCGCCGCGGCGCGTCCGGCGACTGAAGCATCTGGGAGAGCCGCGCTCGGGAAACGGCGATCTCTCCGGTCAGGCTCAACAACTGATCCAGGCGCTCGGTGTCGACTCGCAACGTCCGCGCGGACTCCGGGGGGGCGTTTGTCGGCGACGGATTGGCGACGATCGGCGGCGGCGCCGCGGACGCGGAGTCGGCGCCGTCCGCGCGTGCGTCGGCGAGTCGCGCGAGCAGTTCTTGATGGGCCGCGGTCAGCTCCGCGCCGGCGCCCCGCGCCATGAGGGCGCGGAGCGCGTCCACGCTGCGGAGGAGGAGAGTCACGAGATCGGACGTTGCATGGATCCGGCCGTCGCGCAGGTCCTGGAGCATGTCTTCGGCGACGTGCGCGAGCGTGACGACCGCGTTGTATCCGAAGGCGCCGGCGTTGCCCTTGATCGTGTGGACCGAACGAAATACGAGCGCGATCGCCGCGTCGTCGTCCGGCCGCGATTCGAGACGCAGGAGACCCTCCTCCATCGAGGACAGTCTCTCTTCCGATTCCGTGAGGAAAACCTCGATCACGTCGGCGAAAAGCGTCGCGTCAACGTTTTCAGGATCAACGTCCTTGCCCATGCGCCGTATCCTCTGTTTGCACGTGTTGATGCCGTAGTACGAGCTCGCATTATGTTCCGTGCAAGGATCGGGCCACATTGCGTTACAGACTTACGAACGCCGGCAGGCCGAGTATCGACTTGACTGTGATTCTCTTAGGGGATCAACGGCCGAGGACGGGCAACGCCGTTCTCCGCGATCCGGGCGTGGTGTCGAATATGTCGACTCCGGATCGTCGTGATTTTAGACTGATGACGGCCCATGAACGACGGCCCAGAGCGCCGCCGACGACGCTCTCACTCCGTTTCCTTGCCCGTCCAGCAATAGGTGCACAGCCGTTCGCGCGGAAGCCCGATGGCGGCGACCATGTCGTCGAGCGTCTGGTAGCGCAGTGTAGTGAGGCCGAGCCGGCGGCGGATGACGTCCACCATCGAGGCGTACCGCGGCGTCGTGCTGTCGGCGTACTCGTCGAGATGGGCGTCGGGCGCGCCTTCAATCTCTTGGACGGCGCCGCGCGCGGCCAGGTCCTGCTCGGAGCGCGAGCGCGAGAAGTTGAGAAACTTGCAGCCGAAAAGCAGCGGCGGGCAGGCGGGCCGCATGTGGACCTCGCGCGCGCCTATTTCGAACAGCCTTTGAATGATGTCCTTGAGCTGCGTTCCGCGCACGATCGAATCTTCACAGAAGAGGATGCGCTGCCCTTCGATCAGGCCGCGCACGGGTATCAGTTTCATTCGCGCCACGAGGTCGCGCACGCTCTGGTCCTGCGGCATGAAGCTGCGCGGCCACGTCGGCGTGTACTTGACGAACGGACGGCGATAAGGACGGCCCGACTCGTTCGCATAACCGATGGCATGGCCGATGCCGGAGTCGGGAATGCCCGCCACGAGATCGACGTCGGCGCAGTCCGCGCGCGCCAGCGCGGCGCCGCAGCGGTTGCGCGCGATCTCGGTGTTGACGCCTTCGTAATCGGACGCGGGAAAGCCGTAATATATCCATAAAAAAGCGCAGATCCGCAGTCGATCGCCCGGCGGAGCGACCGATTCGTATCCGTCCGTCGTAATACGCACGACCTCTCCCGGACCGAGAGGCCGCTCCGCTTCGTAGCCGAGGTTGGGAAGAGCGCAGGTCTCGAGCGTCACGGCGGTCGAACCGTTCTTTCGACCGAGCGTCACGGGCGTGCGGCCGAGACGGTCGCGCGCCGCGTATACGGCGCCGTCCGTAAGGATCAGCAATGAGCAGGAGCCCTGGATCTCGTTCTGCGCCAGACGGATTCCGTCGATAAGCGATTCGCCCTGGTTGATGAGCGTCGCCACCAGCTCGGTCGGATTGACTTCATTGCCCTTCATTTCCGCGAAATGAGTGCCGCGGTTGCGGAGCGCGCGCGCCGCCAGGTGCTCCAAGTTCTCGATCCGCCCCACCGTGGCGACGGCATACGGACCGTGGTGGGAATTGATGAGCAACGGCTGATCCTCGTTGTCGCTGATGACGCCGATCCCCTTCGATCCATGGAGCTTGTGCAGATCGTCCTCGAACTTGGAGCGAAACGGGGTGTTCGAGATGTCGTGGATATTGCGCTTGAAGCCCAAGGCTCCGCTGACGACCAGGCCTCCGCGTCGCGTTCCCAGGTGCGAGTGGTAGTCCGTGCCGTAGTAAAGATCAGCCAGACAATCGTCACGGCTGACGACTCCGAATATGCCTCCCATGGTCTCTCCCAGTCTCCGATCAGGAGATCGGATCGCGGCAGTTTCCAGTAAAGTCGCGCGGAGATCAAGCCGGCTGGGTTCGAACGCCGTAACGGCATTGATGCCGGTCAGGCGTCGCGCGTCGCCATGCGTCCAATGGTCCTTATACGGCGGCATGGATTCATTCACGGTCCGCCTGTCTCGGCCGCCGGCGATTGGCAAGCGCGCCGCGAATCACGGACGACACCATGCGATATCCTCGGGTATAATCGGGACGAACAGGACAGATCGTGGCGTGTCCTTCTTCCGGCGCGGGAGGTGAGCGTGAAAAAGCTGTTCTGGTACCTGATCTTCGTTCTCGTCGTGGCCGGCGGATCGTTTTTGGCGGGCTATCTCAGCGAGCACAAGCGCCGCGCGGCGGCGGAGAACGAAGTCGCGGTCGAGCGGGCCAAGGTTCAGGATCTCGAAGCGCAGTCCAGGATGTGGGTGCTCGAGGATCGTCTGCTCATGATCATGGAGCACGTGCAGAACAAGAACTACGGTCTCGCGCGCGATCTCTCGTCGCCTTTCTTCGAGGAGCTGCGCCGCGAAGCGACGCGCACGCCGCGTGAGGATTATCGCGCCGCGCTCGACGAGTTGCACGCGCGGCGTGACGCCGTCACCGCGGCGCTCACGGTGGCCGAGCCCGGCGTCGTATCGATCCTGCGCGAGAGTATCGAGCGTCTCCGGCGGGCTCTCGGGAGGCCGCGGCTGTCTTTCGCCGAGCCGCCGCGGACATCGCCGTCGCCCGAGGCGACGCCCACGCCTATGACCACGCCCACGACCACGCCCGGCGCTTGATTGAAAAAGACGGACCGATCCGGCGCGCCGGCTCCAACGATCGTGACCCGCTCTTGAGCCGAACGGTCTCGCGCTCTTCTCGAGAGGCTACTTTGTTTTCTGCGTTTCGTCCTTTTCACTATATGGGAAACGGACGCCTCGTTGATGGAGCTTGAGGGTGTAGACGCTGAAAGGCGAGAGGCGGTTCGAGAGAACGGCGCTGGAGACCGTGGCCATCATGAGCGGCAGGATGATCCGATAGTCGTTCGTCATCTCGAAGAGGATCAGGATCGATGTCGTGGGCGCCTTGGCGGCGGCGGCGAACATGGCCGCCATGCCGACCATCGCATATGCTCCGGAACCGGCCGTGGCGTTCGGCAAAAGAGCGTGCATGGCCGTGCCGAAAGCGCCCCCGAGCATGGCGCCCATGTACAGACTCGGAGCAAAGACGCCGCCTGATCCGCCCGATCCCAGCGTGAGGCAGTTGCCCGCGATCTCGGCGAAGAACAGGCAGATGAGCAGAATCCAGGACAAACGGACCCAGAGCGCCGCCTCCATGGCCGGAAATCCCGCGCCGTAGATCTCGGGAAAAAACCGCAGCAACACGCCCACGGCCAGCCCGCCGACCGCGGGCTTGAGGTATTCGGGAAAGATCCAGCGCGAGAAGAGCTCTTCGCTTTTATAGAGCAGACTCACGTAGAGGTGGGCCGCCAATCCCGTCATGACGCCCAAGAGCAAATAAAGCGGCAGCTCGACCGCGCTCACGAGCGCGTAGCCCGGCGCCACGAACGCCGGATAGTCGCCGAGGAAGTGGCGCGCGACGAAGCAGGAGCTGAGCGACGTGAGCAACACCAGAAGGAAGTCGGCCGCCATGCGGCCCATGAGAACTTCCATGGCGAAGATCGCGCCGGCGATCGGCGCGTTGAACGTGGCGGCGATGCCTCCGGCGGCGCCGCATGCGACCAGCGTTCGCAACTTGGCCGGAGACATGCGCGCCCACTGGCCGATCGTCGAACCGATGGCGGCGCCGATCTGGATCATCGGTCCTTCACGTCCGGCGACGCCTCCGAATCCGATCGTCAACGCCGATGCGATCACCTTGACGAAAGCGACCCGCGGTCGAATGCGTCCGCCTTTGGCGGCCAGGGCCGTCATGACTTCGGGCACGCCGTGACCGCGCGCCTCGCGGGCGAAACGATAAACAATGGGGCCGACCAGGAGACCTCCCAGCGCCGGCAATAGCACGAGCTCGGCCGGCCCAAAGACGCCCGTCAACATGGTCAACTGCCCGCGCGCGAAACGCGACACGATGTACAGCAGCTTGATGAGAGCCACCGACCCGAGACCGGTCAGGACGCCGATCGCCACCGAGAGAAAGATGAGATAGTTTTGCTCGGGCAGGAAGGACGAACGAAACCACGCGGTGTGCTCCGCCCAGCGTCTCCAGTTCTTGATCCTTGAATCGAGTCGTACGGACATCTGCGTGTATTAGTTCTTCGGAGTCGCGCCGATGAATCGCACACGGTCGTTGCGCTCGACCGCGAACGCGACGCTTTTTTTAAGGCGCAGAGCGCGCGCCAGACGAGCGCGCAGCAAGCTTTCCGACGGCGGGCGGCCGTCCACGGAAAGGATGCGGTCGCCCGGCCGGAGGTCCGCTTGGCACGCCGGTTCGCCGGCGCGAACCTCGACGATTTTCAGGCCGCGCTCGGCGCCCATGCTCCGCACCGTGCAACCCAGGGATTCCAATGATATTCGTGGCGGCTCGGCCGGCCGGCAATGACGCTCCGGGAGAATGAAAGGCAATCGCGCTCGGCGTCCTTCGCGCCAGACGAGAAGCGTCGAGCGTTCTCCGGGAGACTGTCGATCGAACCAACGCAGGAAATCATCGACGTTCGCAATCGTGATCCCTCCGCGCGCCAGGAGCACGTCGCCGGCCCGGATCGCGGGCGCGCTCGAGAAGGACGCTCGACACACTCGTTCCACGACGACGCCCGCTCGCAGCCCGAGGGCGTCCTTGACCGCGGCTTCGAGCGGACCGACCTCGATGCTGCGTGTCTTGCCGCCGCCGGCGAGTCGTTCGACGAGACGCCGCGCCGAGTCGGCGGAAAGAACCTGCAAGCCCTCGCTCCGGTTTACGGCCACGCCGAGCAGCCGTCGATCGAGATCCACGACCGCCGCGGGTCCCGCCATGGCGATCGATGGAAACGCGACGTCGAGCATGACGAAGTCGCCGCCTGGAAGACTCCTTTTGCTTCGCGACAGCAGATATCCGGGATGAATCCGCGGGCGCCCCTGCGAGTCGAGCGAGACGGCCGCGATCAGCGCGCCGGGCGTCAGCTCCTCTGCCGCGACTTCCACGAAGGGCGCATGACCGCCGTCGTTGGGAATGCGAACGAGCGCCAGGTCGAGATCGGCGTCGAGCCCGATTACCAGGTCCTGATCGTCCTGGATCGCGGCGAGCGACGTCAATGCACGGTCTGCCCGCATGACCAGGCCCGGAACGCGAGAGGATCCGACGAGCGTCAGACTGGGAGTCGCGCGCTCGGCAAGTTGGCGCCAGAAGTCGCTGATGTAGCTGAGCGGCGTTTTTTCAAGATCGGGTCGTAGCAGCGGCAGGGTCGCGGGCGGGACGGAGGCCGGCGGAGTGCGATCGGCCGCCCAGCGCCTGAATGCGCCCTCGGTCAGAACGACGAGGGCGAGCAGCCCGACCAGAGTCGGCAAGAGCAGGTGTCGTTCGTGCAAGTGACGGATGCCGGGAAAATCGAGAATCGTGCGCCAGCGCCTCTGATTTCTTGTTGGAGGCGTCGATCTGGCGGTTCGCGGCTCCTCTGAAGTCATTTTCACGTGACAGGAAGGACGGCCTGCATGTGGATCAGTCGCTGTATGAACGAGAGCGCGTCCTCCGGGCTGAGCAGGCGGTAACGCGCGCGCGACGGCTCGACGCCGATGCGCACCGTCCAGGCGTCTTCACCAAGATGATCGAAAAGCTCTTCGTCCGAGCCGTCGTCGCCCATGGCCAGGCGGAACTCCGCCGGAGGCCACTTTTCGGCGAGACGCAGCGCGGCCTCCGCCTTGTTCGCCCAGGCGAGCTTGACCTCGACGTATTTTTTTCCGCGCACCGCATGCAGCTCGGTCTCGGCGAGCATTTCTTCGAGCGTGGAGCCCAGCTCGTTGGCCAGCCATTCGCCGAACTCGGGATCGGACATGCGGTAGTGCCAGACCAGGGAAAACTCCTTCTCCTCGATGACGCTGCCGGGAGTGCGGTCGCCGAAATGCTCGAGCACGGGTCGGACGCGTTCTTTCCAGTCGATCGGGCCGGACGGCCGAAGCGATTCCCAGTCGCCGTCGGCAGTGCGCAGGGCGGCTCCGTGCTCGGCGACGAGACACAGCCCTTTCACCCCTCCGAACCAGCTTGACAGCTCTTCCCGCGAGCGGCCGGAGAGGAGGGCCACGTGCTGGCGCTCGGATCGAGACAGCTCCTCGATTTGTCGGATGAGCGCGTCCGTCGGCCAGGCCGTCCGCGGATGTCCCGCGAACGGCACCAGCGTGCCGTCGTAGTCGAGGAAGATCCAACGCTCACGCGCCTGATGAAACGACTCGATCGCGCGCTCTATCGGAAGCGTCTGCGGGCGCTCGACGGGCCCGGTCACGCGTCCCGCGGCCGCCTCGCGCAGAAGCGTCAGAAACCGATCGGCCCAGGTGAAAGCGTTGTTTCGCAGAACGCGCCGTCGCAGCGCGCCCATCCGCTCGCGTCGCTCCTCGATCGGTTGATCGAGCGCCTTCTCGATCGTCGCGGCCGTGCGTTCCTCGTCGTAGGGATTGACGAGAAGCGCCTCGCCCATCTCGGCCGCGGCGCCCGCGAACTCGGAGAGAACGAGCACGCCGTTGCCGTCGCGCTGGCAGGCGACGTACTCCTTGCTGACGAGATTCATCCCGTCGCGCAGCGGCGCGACCCACCCGACGTCCGAGGCGGCGTAGAGGGCCACCAGCTCGGCGCGCGAGATGGCGCGCCGGATATAAACGACCGGCGTCCAGTCCGGCGTTCCGAAGTCGCCGTTGAGCGCGCCGATGAGCTCGTTGACCTCGTGCCGCAGATTCTCGTAGACCGGAACGCCGCTGCGCGAGGGCACGGCCACCTGCACGAGCACGACCTTGCCGCGAAGATCGGGAGACCGTTCGAGAAGTCGCCTGTAGGCGCGAAGCCTCTCCGGTATGCCCTTGGTGAAGTCGACGCGATCCACCGCCAGCAGCAGGCGGCGTCCGGCGAAGCGCTGTCGCAGCTCCTTCAGCCGGCGATCCGTCTCGGGATCGCTGTCGAGCAGCCCCGAAAACTCCTCGGGCGCGATGCCGATCGGCAGGGCCTCGAGACGAATCGTCCGCCCGCCATACTGGACGCAGTCCATGCGGCTGCTCAGTCCGAGCACGCGTAAAAGAGAGCTGCGGAGATTCTGAAGATGGGAATGAGTCTGAAAGGCCAAGCAGTCCGTGCCGAGCAAGCCGCGCAACAGCTCCTCGCGGCGCGGCAGGACGCGAAAGACTTCCGAGGCCGGAAACGGGATGTGCAGGAAGAATCCGATGCGGATGTCGGGCAGGGACTCCCGCAGGAGCTGAGGCAGGAGCATGAGATGGTAATCGTGGATCCAGATCAGGTCGTCTTTCTCGATGCGCGTGAGCAACACCTGCATGAAGCGGGTATTGGCCGCGACGTAGGAATCCCAGCTCACGGGATCGAAGGTGACGTGCGAAGGAAAGAAATGGAAAAGCGGCCAGAGCGTCTGGTTGGCGAAGCCCTCGTAGAAACCGCGCGCGACTTCGGGCGCGAGATCCACCGCGATCAAGCGTTCGCGTCGCGCCCAACGATCGAGCAACTCCTGGCGCCTGGCGTCCACCGCGGGAGGCGTTTCTCCAGGCCAGCCGACCCACAGGCCGTTGTTTCGGCGCATGACGGGCATCATTGCCGTCGCCAGGCCGCCCGTGCTACGTTCCGCGCGCCATCCGTCGCGCGTGCGGCGCAGCGTCATCGGCAGGCGGTTGGAGACGACGATCAGTCGGCCCATTTCGTCACTTCCGCGTGGCGCCGAAGCCGGGCGCCCGGACGTCGTTCGTTCTCTCATTCACGGTCATGATTTCGACTCGCGACCGATACTGCCGGCCTCTGCCGCGGTGAGGATCTTGAAGCGGTCGCCAGCGTCTCTGGCGAGGTCGCGATCGGCTCGGGTTCGAATGATCCGGGATGTTGTTCGTCGATTGACAGATCTACCGCGCTTTTTATGAGTCCACTTTTCACGCCCTCGCCGTCGCGGTTCTCTTAGAATAGCACAAAGAACAGGCGGAGTCGCTTGCTTGTCGCTCGCATCTCAAGGAGCTTCTCGCGCGTCAGGCCGCGCAACGTCTTCTTTCCCGCTTCCGTGGCTGAACTTGATCCAGGCTTTCGCCTGAAACGCGTCTCCCAACCTCTTCTTCGCCGCTTTCTCGATCTCCTCGCCGAGATGCGGCTCGATCAGAAACGATAGTAGAAGTAGCGCCAGTTCTCCCCGGTTTTATGCGCCAGCGCCTGCAACAGCTCGGAAGAGGGCTCGGCCTCGCCTTCGCCGATCTCCCAGAGATCGATCGCATATCGAGCGATGCCGGCCATGCGACGCCAGTTCAGCTCTTGGGCAGTGGCGTTGTTTCCGCAGTTGCCGCACGTCCAGAGATATTGACGCTTGTTCTTCTGCCAGGAAAGAAGATGATCGCTCCAGTTCATGAACTTGGCCCGGCATCGAGGACACAGGGGCGGCTGCACGTTGCCCGCGCCGAGGAAGAGCGGCTCGCTCGATGTTTCGAGCAGAAAGACGTGACAACCCGCGGATGGTCGAGCGAGTCCGCCGGCGCCGGTCGAGAAGCGAACAAGCTCATCGAATCGGGGGCCGGGCTTGTAGTGCGGCTCGCCCATATGAGGAAAGGACGGACCGATGAGGCCAAGATCTTGCAGGAACTCGATCATGAGCGAGGGGTCCTGCAGTATCGCCCATGGATTCGCGGGATGGAGGACGATTTTTTTGTCAGCCATGCACTCTATTCTAGAACGGCACGCGACGCCGCGCTGGAAGCCGAGAGCGCCTGTTCCAGGGGATTGAGACGAGCCGGCGCGCATGCCACACTACAGGACGGAGGGGTCGGGCATGAGCGCGTCGAGGATCGGACGGTTGCGAGCATCGACATGGCCGGGACATGTGCGCGGCCGGCCTGGGGCGGACAGGCGCGGCCTTCGAGTTACGTCTCACTGGTCGCGGCCGGAGGCGCGAGGATGCCTGATCGTGATCGCGATTCTGACGAGTCTCCTCGCACGGGCCGAAGCGTTCGCCGCGAGTGACGCGCTCGCGGGATTGATCGAGAGCGTGAAAGCGCCGGGTTGGGCGGCGACCGAGGAGTCGCGGACGTTCCAAGCGGACAATCTCTGGGAGTATATCAATGGAGACGCGGAGCGCTACGTGGATGCCGGAGTTCGCGCGTTGCGATCGGCGGAGTTCAAGTATCGTGACAGACTGGAAGCGGTCGTCGACGTTTACCTCATGAGCGATCCGCAAGGAGCGCGCAAGATTTATGTCTCCGAGTCGCATGCGGGCGCCGAGATCGTGCGGATCGGCGAAGAAGCGCGGATTCACGATACGGAGCTTGTATTCCGTCTCGGGTCGTATTTCGTTCGTATCGGCGCTTACGAGACGACGACGGAGACGAGAGACGCCTTGCTCGATCTGGGCCGGGCGCTCGCCGGGAGGATCGATCGTCACTGAATCGCGGGAGGCGTCAGCGTCCGCGGGGAGGAGCAAACATGGCGGCCATGAGCAAGGGCGGATCCGTCGACCGGCGTCATTTTCTACGCGCATCCACCGGCGCGCTCGTCGGGGGATGGGCGTTCACGCAAGGATCGCTCTCTCCCGCGGCGGAGGCCGCGGCCATGACTCTCGATCAGGCGGTTGGCCGGGTGGGCCGGCTGCCGCTCCGGCCGCTCGGAAGCGGCGGCCGAAAGGTGAGCGTTCTGATCGGCGCCTCGGATTGGCCTGGAGAGGTCATCGAGGCCGGCGTTCGTTGCGGCGTGAACTACTGGCACAAGGCCGAGCGGTTCCGACTTGCGGGGGCGGCGGCGGGAAGTCGCGACCGAGCCACGCCCGGGTCGTTGCTCAAGGATCGAGATGGACATTATTGCGAGGTCGTTGTTGATCGCATTCGTGGAAATCACGAGACCGGCGCCATCGACGAAGAAGCGCACGTCGAGTTCGTCAAGCAGGCCGTCGTCCAGAGCGGGCTGCGCTATTTCGACGACATGGTGTTCCATTTCGGGTATCACGATCGCGCCGAGTATCGGGAGAACAAAGGTTTCATTCGCGCCTTCGAGCGGCTCAAGAAGTCGGGGCTCGTCCGCCGCCTGGGAATCACGCAGCATCATTACAACGGAAATCCCAAGGTTCCCGGCGGGGAGAGCGCCGCTCAGGTGCTCTCCGCCGTCATGGAAGACGGGATCTACGAGCACGGCCAGTTGTTCTATTCATACGGGGAAAGCGCGGAAGTCGAGTCTTTCGTCCGCGCGGCGCGCGCCAGGGGCTTTGGAACCATCGCCATGAAAACCACGCGCGGAATGGGCCGAATGGAGTCCGACACGGAGTTCATGAAGACCTTGCCCGAAGGCGTCTCTCCTTACAACGCGCTGGCGCGCTGGCTGACGACGGAAACCCAGCTCGATGCGGCGGTCATCCGCGTGCGCGATCTCGCCGAGTTCGCCGACACATGCTCGGGCGCCGGCAAGCCGCTGCGGAGCGCGGATCGGACGACGCTCGAGCGCGCGGCGCGCTACGCGGATCGAAACGCTTGCCGTCTCTGCGGAGAATGCGCGGAACAGTGTCCGGAAAGGTTGCCGATCGCCGACATTCTCCGCGCCGAGCGCTACCTTCTCGATCATAGAGACGAGACCCAGGCGCGGCGGCTTTACGACGAGCTGGGCCGGCCGGCGGACCGTTGTCGCGCCTGTCGCGCCTGCGTTTCGCGCTGTCCGTTGGGGCTGGCGATTCCGGAGAAGCTCGCGCAGGTTCATCGGCTGCTCGCCTAACCGTTCGATCCGCCGGCACGATGGGCTCCAGGGGATTGACGCAAGGACGCGAAGTCGCGGAGAAAGCGAGACGGGGACAAGCAGCCTCCATCGACGCGCGATGGAATTGCGAAGGAACGTGGATGTTTGACTAATATGATGGGTGCGTGAGACGGTCGATACCGCTGATGCTTCGATTCCGAGGATTGTGCATTCTATTTTCGATCGTGCCGCTGTCGCCGCCGCACGTCCTGACGGCCGCGCCTGACTCGCCTTTTGTCTTGGTCAATGAGGCCGAGCAACGCGGCGTTCGCTTCCGCAACAACAACCATGCGACGGAGATGAAGTACCCCTTCGAGACGCTCGGGGGAGCCGCCGCGGCGCTGGACTATGACGGCGACGGTTGGGTGGACCTGTTTTTTCTCAATGGCGCGCCTTCTCCAGCGCATCTGCGCACCGATCCGGCCGATTCCAATCGTCTCTTCAGGAACACGGGCCATGGCGTTTTCGTGGACGTGACCGCGGAGTCGGGCCTGAGCGGCCAGGGCGTCAAGGGGTACCCGCAGGGCCCGGCCGTGGGCGACTACGACAATGACGGTCATGTCGACGTTCTGGTGACGAACTACGGCGATAATGTGCTGTACCGCAATGACGGGAACGGCCGCTTCGGCAATGTGGCGGAGGGCGCGGGCGTGGAGATGGAAACGCATCCCTTGAAGGCGAGCGCATGCTGGCTGGACGCCGATAACGACGGTCACCTGGACCTTTTCGTCACTCATTACTTCAAGTGGACGTTTGCCGAGAACGGCGACGAATACTGCGGGTTACGGAAGCCGGGGCACAGGATATATTGCGATCCGGACGTCTTCGATCCTCTTCCCAACGTGCTTTTCAGAAACAACGGCGACGGGACGTTCGCGGACATCTCCGAGAAAGCCGGCCTGAATCGTTATCTGGGGAAGGGGATGGGCGTCGCCACCGCCGATTTCAACAACGATGGACGCATGGACGTCTTCGTCACCAACGACAAGATGCCCCATTTCCTCTATCGGAACGACGGGGGCGGGGCGTTCACGGAGGCGGCGATCGAGGCCGGGGTTTCAGCCAACGAAACCGGCGCCATGGTCTCGGGCATGGGCTGTGATTCCAAGGATTTCGACAACAACGGCTGGCCGGACATCTTCTACACGGACCTCATCAAGGATTCGTTCACGCTCTTCGCGAATCAGGGAACCGGCTTCTTTCTCGACCGAACCTTTCCTTCGGCCATCGGCCTGGTCTCGGCTCAGCACAGCGGCTGGAGCAACAAGTTCGTCGACATCGACAACGACGGCTGGAAGGACATCTTCGCCGCCGGCTCGCACGTGGTCGACAACGTCGAGATCTACAATCCGGACGCGAAGTACGAGGAGGCCTGCTTTCTATATCGGAACCTGGGCGACGGCAGGATCGAGGATCTATCCAACCGCGTCGGACCGGATTTGCAGGTTCCGGGCGCATGGCGCGGGGTCGCGGTCGCCGATTACGACAACGACGGGAATCTGGAGGTGGCGGTTTCGCGGCTGAACGGATCGGCCGCCTTTTTCGTGAAGAAAGACGGCGCCCCCAACAACTGGATCCTTCTGGATCTCCGGGGGACCAAAAGCAATCGCGACGGCATCGGCGCTCGCATCCGGCTGGTTCTGCCCTCGGGCGGCAATCTCCACGAGCATGTGACGACGGCCAACGGGATTTACTCGGCCAGCGACAGACGCGTGCACTTCGGTTTGGGGAAGGAGCCGCGCGTCGCTCTGATCGAGATTCTCTGGCCCAGCGGGATCGTGCAGCGACTGGAGAGCCCTGGAATCAACCGGGTGCTTCACGTCGTTGAGCCGCAAAACTGATCGGGTGAGCCGAATCTTGCGACGAAGGATGAGAGTCGCCGTGAAGGAGGGTGGATCGGTCATGGCGTCATGTTCGGTCGGGCAGTCTCCGATGAGCTGGCCTTTCATGGCCGCGGCGGGATTGTCTGTCATCGTCTCGCTTTGCGCGCCGGTCCCGGCATTGTCAGCCGACGCGTCGGCCGGCGAGGGGCAAAAGGAGGCGGACACGCTCTCGAAACTGCGGGCCGCCCACCGCGCGGATCCGAACGATGCCAGGATCGCTCTGGATCTGGGCGTGCTCATCTATCGGCAGAACGGCAAGAGCCCGGAAGCGCGGCGTCTCCTGGACACGGCTTCCCGGAGTTTTCCGGAAAGACACGACGTGCACCTCATGTTGCTCGATTCTTGCCTGGCCGGCGGCCAACTGGAGGCGGCCGAGAAGCTGATTCGGAGAGTGCAATCCGCGTTGGATTCCGATCAGCGCTTCGCATTCGGCCTCATCTACTACCTTCTGCAGTATCGCCAGCTTCTGCTGGCTCAGGAACAGTGGAATCGTGTCCATGACCGTGTTCTGCTCCAGGTTCAAAAGGCGTCCGGCCAGAACCTGGAGCCGGCCGTCAAGAAGAAACTACAGATGGAAGTCGGAGAAGTCCTGTTTGTTCAGGGCCTT
>JAFGSN010000136.1 GCA_016934575.1 Vicinamibacteria bacterium | reverse complement strand
TCCACAAGCTGCGTGTCATCCAAGAGATCAAGACCTACGTCACTCCACGACGACGCGGTCCGTTCCTCCGCGGCCGAAGGTCTCCGGGTGGTACATCTCCTCGGCCTTGGGCGGCGGTACGACGAAGCGGCCCGGCGTCGTGGCGCGCGCCACGTAGCTGTAGTTCCACACGCCTTCCCACAGGAGCGAGGCGAAAGCCTCGGCGCGCTCGTCGCGCATGTTCTGGTGCTCCCACCACGTACGGCGCCACCACCACCACGAGCCGCGCAGACCCGGACCGCCCAGGCCGGGCGCGCCCATCACGGCGACGGTTTCGTTCTCTCCCTGAGGAATCGTGCCCGTCGTCTTCAGCTCGGGGTTGAGCGCCTCGAGCCCGGCAGGGAGCGGATCCACGAGCGCGACGTGATAGCGTCGCGCCGGCGAGACCATCGTGAGCTGGACGCGCACGCGCGCGCCGGCCTTGACGCGCCACGTGCCGTCTTCGTCGCGGGTCACGTCGGTCTTGTCGTCGACCGCCTGATAGCGTCGCTCGACGACGAAACCGCGGTCCATTGGATCGAGCGAGAGACTCTCCGGCGCATAGCGCATGCCGATACGATAGTAGAGGCGCCCAGGTCCGTCTTTCGCTAGAATCAAGTCCTGGGTTCCCGGATTCTCGGCCAGAAGCGACATCGGAATGGCGACGTGCTTGCGATCGGTTGTGCGCCCGTGAAAAGCGTGCTCGCCCGCGTACTGTTTTCCAAGCCACATGCGCGCGACGAAGTCGGGCGTGACCTTTTCGTACGTGTTGAAGTATCGATCCAGCGCCAGCAAGACGAAGACGTTCTCCTGGGTGTTGAGCCAGCGTCCGGCCTTGCGGTGCGCGAGTAAACCCTCGACGATCTTCGGGATGAGATCGTTTTGCGGCTGGTCCGCGATCAGGGCCTCGAGCAGGATCGCGTCCGCGCGACGGTCGGAGTGCAGCAGCAGATAGGCGCTGTCTCCGTACGCCACGACGAAATGCGCCGCGCCGGCCGTCTCAGTGACGCGATTGGCGAGATGCTTGCGGATCGCCGCGACCTCGGCGGTCGATCGCGAATCTCCCGAAAGCACGGGCAGGACGAAACCCAGCGCCTCGAAGGTCAATCCGTCGATTCCGGCCTCGTGGAACAGCCGGCGCGCGCGATCGACGTCGCGATCGCCCATCCTCTGACGCACGTTCAGCGCATACGCAATGAGCATGCGCCGGGCTTCGGTGCTATACCATGAAGGGATGTGCCGCTCGATCTCACGCAGATGATCGCGCGAACGATCCATGGCCTTCTGCGGAACGTCGAAGCCTTTCTCCTTTGCGCGCGCAAAGGCGTTGGCGACATGGATGCTGATGTACGGCCACGAGCAGTCGCCGCGACGCCAGAAGGCGAAGCCGCCGTCGTCGTTTTGGAGCTGTGACAGCAGAGTGACGTCGCGCTTGACCGAATCGATGAGCGCTTCGGGCGAAGGCAAACCTTCGGCCTTGAATGCCGTGAGAACGTCACGTAACACGGCGATGCCCAGAATGCGCGAGGCCATCTGCTCCGTGCACTCGAACGGATAGCTCGTCAGGTAAATCACGGTGTCGGTGAGGGCCTGCAGCGCGGTCGATGAGGTCGTGATTTCGAGCCCGCCGAACTGGCGCGCCACGCCGCTCGGCGCTTTGACGGGCTGCACAATCGCGCCCTTGTCGATCTGGCCGTAAGTCGCAAACGCCTCGGTCGTGGCCGGCGTCCACACGGGCAGCTCGAACGAGGCCGCGTCGGCGAAGCGACCAACGGACGCCGCGACCTGGAACCGGGCCTTCCCGGCGCTCACGGTCGTCACGGGGAAGCGCACTTCGACGCGATCGTTTGCCGGAACAATCACGCGATAGCCCTTCGCTCCGGTGAGCGTCGCGTTCGCCGCGCGCATCGCCACGCGCGCGTCCATCCGCTCATTGGTTTGATTCTGGAGAACGATCGGCACCTCGGCCGTATCGCCGAAGTTCAGGAAGCGCGGCGGCGAGGGACGCGTCATGAGCGGCAGCCGCGCCGTGATCGTGGCTTCGCCCTGGCCGAAGCGCTTGACGCCGTCCGTGGCCACGACCATGATGCGATAACGTGTCAGGCTGTCAGGGAGCTTGAGGGGAACGGACGCCTTTCCATTGGCGTTCGTGACGACGCTTGCGGCGAAGAGCGCCAGAGCGCGCATGTCGGTGCGCATGCGAATTGATTCAGGCGCCGCTTTGGGTCCGTTCATTCGCTTCTCTTCTATTTTGTCTATTTTGCCCTTGAGCATTTGCCGTGACATGACCGCCGGAGCCGGCGCGGCGGCCGCCATGCCGGGCCGCCCGAAGCTCATAGCGAAATCCGACGACTCTGACTCCGACTCCGAAAGCATTCCATTCACCGTGGTTGCGGCAGTCAAGTCCGGTTGCGCAAGGCGCACATGCTCCCGCAAGTAACGCGCATGAACGTCTTGCGACCTGCGCGCATAGAACACGTCGATCGGGTCCGGCAATCGATAACCCGTGAGCGCGAGCACGGACTCGTCGACAACGACGATCACTGCTTCACCTCCGGCCATGGGATTGCCGGCGGCGTCGCGCACGCTCACATCGATCGTGGTCTCGCCGCCCGGATCGAGCGCTTTATCGCGCGGTTGAACATCGAGCGCCAGCTTCCTTTCATACGGCGGGACGTCGATGCGGATCGATCCGCCGGCAAAGGCCGGCCGCTTCGCAAGCCTGGAGTCGATCTCGCCCGCATCGTCCGTGCGCGGCGCAGCGCCGACAAGATCGACCTGCAACCAGACGTTTGGGGTGAAGCTCTCCTCGACGCGAATCTTCAGCGTGTGTGTTCCTTCCTTGATCGTGAAGCGTTCCGTGCGCAGGATGCCCGAACGAGCGAGCGTCATGAGCGCCTCGGCCGGCGAGAAAGGCGCGATGACGAGCACTTCGGCCGTCTCGCCCGACTTGTACTCCTTCTTGTCCGGCACCAAAGTCACCTTCTCGCGCTCGACGTCGCGACGCGGCGTCTGCCTCTCGCCCGCGACCCACAGGCGGAGCCGGCTTTCGTTCGGACGGCCCTCGTCGTCCCGCACCGTGGCCGTGACGCGATAGACGCCGCCCTCCTTTGCACTGAACTCGCAACGGACCGGATCCTTGCCCGACGTCAGGGTCTGTTCTTGAGTGTCGGCGATCTCCTCTTTCCAGCCTTCCAGGCTCCAGACGCCGCGCAGGCGCTCGGCGGTGAGCGCGATCTCGCGCCCAGGCGCCGCGACTCCGTCGAGATCGGTGACGATCGCCTCGATCCTGAGCGGCTGGCCGCGCTCGACGAAGAGCCGCTCACTGCGCAGGCCGATGCAGAGTCCGGATGGATGGACGAGCATCGCGGCGTTCGCGGTCCATGCCTGGCGATTGACGTCCATGACCGTGGCCTCGGCTTTCACGTGGCTGGGACGCGGCGGCCGAACCCCGTCGAAATCGATGCGGAGATGGTGTTTGCCGGAGGAGTCGGTGCGCGCGCTGAAGTTTTCGACGCGCACGTCGCCGGATTCCTCATGCGACTCCCACCATGGCGTCCAGGCGCCGAAAGTGAAATCGCTCCGGTTGGGCGGCGTATACGACCCAGGCCGGGCCTCAACGCGCCACGTCACCTCGGCGTTTGGCAGAGCCCCGCCCGCGTAATAGTCGGCGCTCACGGTCGCGATCGCGTGGCCGCCGATCATGTGCGGCCCTTCGCTGGCGTTCGCCTTCACCTCGTATTCGGGCCTTCTGAACTCCTGGACCTCGAACGTGTGCGTGTGTCGCAGGCCGCCGGCCACGGGCACGGCGGCGTTTAAGACAACGCGCGCATGACCGAGGTTCATCGTCTGCGGAAGCTTGAAGGAAAGCGTGAACGCTCCGAAACCTGTGACGTCCGCGTCGCCTTTCAGGACTTCGTTCCCGCGCGAGTCGTGAAGCTGATACGCGACCTTGCCCGCGATCCCAGTCAGCGCTTCGACGTCGCCCTTCGGGCTCATTCCGATGATGCGGAGCCAGCCCTTGATCCTCACCTCTTCGCCGGGACGGTACATTTTTCGGTCGTCGAAGACGTACCAGCGCAGTGTGTCGATCATGCTTTGTCGGCGCCAGCCGCCGCCGCCCCAGAGAGAGGCGTGTTGTGGCAGGAACGCCCGCTCTTCCCCGCGACGAGCCACGACGGCTTCGACGGTCTTGTCGGGAATGGGAACCGCAAGCATGCCGTCGCTCTTCGTCCGTGACCCTGAACCTGACGGAAGCAGATCGATCTCGACGCCTTCAAGCGGCCGTCCGTCCTGAAGCGACGTCGCCCAGACGATGAGGTCGTCTTGATCGGCAAAGACGTCGAGACCGATCGTCGTGGCCTGGATCCATGCCGCGATCCTGAGGCGGCGCCACTCCTCCTTGGGCTGTACGGCGGGCGCGACGACCAGAAGAACGTTCCCCGATCCCTGTTCGAACGCACTCGTGAGATCGATCGGCGTTTCGGTCAGCTCGTCGTCGGCGCCGCGCACGCGCACGCGCTCGTCGATAACGAGACGACCGGGCGGCTTGGCCGATTCGATGTTCCGGTGAAATGCCTGCATGAACTCACGGCACTTGCCCCAGTCCTCGGGCGTCACCGCGTACGCACGCGCCCGGACCCAGGGTTGGTTGATCGTGAAGACCGAGAAGCGCGGCGGCGCGGCTGGATCGAGAACAATGAAGTCTCGTCCTGGCCCGATGAGCGCGGGTTCGGCCGGCCCGACGACGAAGCTGACGGTCTCATCGCGACCGAGTGTCTGTTCGAAAACGTCCGTGATCGTCGCATCGAGCGTTACGGTGTACGTCGTGCGCCCCTTCGATCGTCCACGGACGTTCAGTGTGTTGCCGAAAACCTCGGCGACGAAGTCCGGAAGATCGGGCGTCACGCTGATCATGCTTTTCTGGAAGCCCCGCGCATCGAGCGGATTAGAGAACTCGATCTGCCATGGTACAAGCGGCCGGCAGTCCTTCTTGCGCCAGCCGCAGCGGTGATTGACGACTTTGAGCGGCCCGTAGGTTCGAAAGCCCCACTCTTGCGCCTTGGCCGTTCGCCGCGGCCCCTCGTCCGAGGACGTGCCGGGACCGATGATGACGCGCACGTTCGAATCCGGCGGCAACGGCCTCTCGGGTTTGAAAGCAAGCCATCGGCCCTGCTCGGCGCCGGACGTCAGACGTTGAACGTCGGCGTCGCCCTGGATCTCCTCGTCAGTGGCGAGGCGTGCGCCAAACTTTTTTCCGTTCGCAATGAGCTGAATCGTCGCCGCGACCGCCTTGGGATCGATCCTTTGATCAAAGGACGCGAAGAGCACCGGCTGATGACGCGCCGGTTGGTTCCAGGGGTATTTGGCATCGAGCGTCGGAGGCGGAGTTGAGAACGTCCAGCGCACGGCCTTGGCGAGCGCGCCGCCCGTCGCTGAACGCGTCCCGGCCGGAATCTCGACCGTGTAGTCGGTCGCCATCGCCAGGCGCGGGCTGGGCTGAAACACGAGTGTTTTGGAGCCCACCCAGCGCCATTCGCCCTCAGGCTGCGGCGTCAGGCGCACTGGAACTTCCTCACGGGCCAACTCGGCATGCGACGTCACGGCGACCATGGGCTGCGAAAACGTTACGGACAGGTGCGGCGCAAGAGGAACGTCGCCTTCGGGAAGACGACGCAGCACATCGAGCGGCCCCGCTGGCGTCTTGTCCGGAGCCTCGGCGCTGTCGGGGGGAGGGAAGGGCGATTGAACAGTCGCGCCCGTGCGCGGCGCCGGAAGCGAGGACTCGCGGAGAGCGAATTCCGCCCGATCCTTCTCGTCCGTTTTCAGGGCCGGCAAGCGCGCGAGCAGCGCCTCGGTTTCGGCGGCGGAAAGCGGCTCGCCTTTCACTACCGGAGGGCGGGCGTAGGGCGGTTGCTCCTCGGCGCCCTCGCTCAGGCGGAAAGCAAGCCCTGTCTGCTCTTCTTTGCCTTGTATCGATTTATCCCTGGCTCCGCGCACGCCGGGCTTACCACGCGATCCGCGCGGAGCAACGGCAAACGCCAATCCCACCACGGAGACGACAGCGACTGCTGACACGACCAACTTGCGCTTCACGAGCCCCTCCTGCTGATGCATGGAAGACCATTCGAACCTTGATATCGATCCATATTACGGCATCTCGTCATATTAGACCGCATTTCTTGCCGGTGGTTCCTGGTCAAACTGGCGTATTTGACGGATCAACGTCGACTTTCGTCGCGGTCGCCAGCAAAAGGGGCGCGGCATATCGAGAATGCCGCGCCCCGGCTCGATCTGGAGCTTGACGTCCTTGGCGATCGTCACGAGCGTGGCGTCGATCTGCTCGACGAGCGCCTTGCGCGCCTCCCACAGGCTGTCTATGTACGCGTAGTTGCCGTTGCCGTGGTCGGCCAGCTTTTCTAGCGTCGAGTCCTTGATGTTACCCATGCCAAAGCCGAGCGCCGTCAGGGAGACTCCGGTCTTTGCCTTGTCCTCGATGAGGCGGATCAGGTCGCCCCGACTGGCGACGCCCACGTTGAAGTCCCCGTCAGTGGCGAGGATAACGCGATTGACGTCGTCCTTGATGAAGCCTTGTTCGGCAATATCGTAGGCAAGCTTGAGACCCGCGCTGCCGTGAGTCGCGTCGCCCGCGCCAAGGCTCTCGATGACTTTGAGGATTTGTTCCTTCTCGCCGGCGCTCGTCGAAGGCAGCGCCAGGCCTTCGGCGCCAGCGTAAACGACGACGGCGACGCGATCCTGGGAACGCAGCTCGTTGACGAGCAGGCGCATCGAGGCCTGGACGAGCGGCAGCCATGACGTTCGTGAGTCCTCGTCCCGTCGCCGTCGTGGCGTGCCGTCACCGATAACAACGGTCGGGGGGCGCGTTTTCTTAGAGGATATATCGAACTGGCAGCATGCGCCCGACGTCCGACCGACAACCGCGGAAAGGACGGGAACGGGTCACGGTCACGGCGACGATCACGATGCCATGGTTACTTCTCGGTCATCTTGCCATGAGTGTGCCCTGAGAAGGAATCGTGATATTATGATATTTGAGAGTCCACCCAGCGCGAGACAGAGACGCCATCGTGTGAGGGATTCGTCCAAGAGAAAGAACGGCACGCACTCAAGGGAATTCCTTACCGATACGAATGCAGCCATCCCTTCATAGCTTTCACATTCCGGTCATGGGCACGGGCTTCACGGTCGACACGCCTATCCGAGTGGCGCGCTTCGGAATCTCCTCCGTGATCTCCCTGGTGGACGACATGCTCATCGAGCGTGTACGACGACACTACAGCCGAATCTACGATATCCCTTACGATCCGATCACCGCAGCGCATGATGATCCGCGCGCGGCGCGCATCACAGCCTACCTTGATCTGGTGCAGATCATCGTGAAACGGCAGATGCGGGAGATCAGAGCGCTGCCTCTCCGGGAAGCCAACGAGAAGAGCCGATATTTCGAGATGCTGCCCGACGAGTCGTCGCTCAAGAAGACATACAAGTCGTACGTCGACTTGCCAGACGGATCGGTCAAGGACGACCTGGAGCGCGAGTTGACGGAAGCCATGCGGCCGGGATCCATCGACTGCAACATCATGACCAAGGTGGATCGGCTCCCGTGCGATTCCAAGGGCAATCCGTTGCCTGCCGAGTTTTCCGACGCGAAATCAGCGCTACGCGGATTCGCGCGATCGCAAGGAGGCAATTGCATCGTGCTCTCCGCGGGCATCAATCCGACGCTCTTTGGTTATATGGAGAGCTTCCCTGAGTTCTACCGAGACAGCGAAGGCCGTTTGAGCAAGGGCGTCATCCTCAAAGTCTCGGATTTTCGATCGAGCCTCATACAGGGGAAGTTTCTGGCGAAAAAAGGCATTGAAACACGCGAGTTCCGCGTCGAATCGGGCCTCAACTGCGGCGGGCATGCATTCGCTTCGAACGGACACCTGATGGGCCCTATACTGCAGGAGTTCAAGGATCGCCGCGAAGAGATGGCGGCGCTATTCGAGCCCCTCATCATCCAGCACTATCAGAAGAAAGGCCGTGAATATCACGTCTCCGGGCGCGGGCGACGCATACTCGTCACGGCTCAAGGCGGCGTGGGCACGCACGGCGAGATGCGGCGCCTGACGGAGGCGTACGATCTGGACGGCGTCGGCTGGGCCAGCCCATTTCTCCTCGTTCCGGAAGCAACCGCTCTGGATGACGCCACACGGCACAAGCTCATGCGAGCTGGAGAAGACGCTCTTTACCTGAGCGACGCTTCGCCGCTGGGAGTGCCCTTCAACAATCTGCGCGACTCGTCCGCGGAGCGTTGGACGCTGGAGAGAATCAGGCAGGGTCGGCCCGGTTCGTCTTGTCCCAAGCGTTACCTGGCCACGAACACGGAGTGCACGGCAAATCCCGTTTGCACCGTCTCTCGCGAGTACATCGCGTCCAAGCTGGCGATGCTGGGCTACAAGCGGACGCCATCGGCGGACTGCAAGGATCCGGCCGTGCAGGCGATTTACGTCAAGACCTGCCTCTGCGATCAGCTCGGCAATGGCGCGCTGATCGCATTGGGAGAGACACATGACGATTTGCCGGTGGCCATATGCCCCGGTCCGAACATGGCCTGGTTCAATCGAGAGTGCTCGTTAAGAGAGCTCGTGGACCATATTTACGGTCGCTGCGCCTCTCTCGTGCCGGAGCATCGGCCGCACATGTTCGTCAAGGATCTCACGATGTATGTCGACCACTTCGAAAAGATCGCCAGTAATCATTCCTGCGGCGACGAGAAGGCGGAGGCATATCTTCGGAAGTACTATGAAAATTTGCGACGGGGGCTGGCTTATTACGATCGCTACTGCAAGGAGACCGCTTTTCCGGGCGAGAATCTCGCCTCGCTGATTGAGGCAATCAAAGAGCAGCGGATACGTTTGGAACGAATCTGGCTGACGCTTGAAGAGCGCTGTCTGCCGCCGCAACGCGTCGCGATCGGGTGAGCGGAAAACGCCGCATTTGGCGGCATTCTCTCCGTATTTAATCAGTGGAGCGGCATCTCGGTTCCCGCCCGGCGGAAATCGCTACGCGTTGCTTTCCGTCGAGTCGGCTTCGACAATCGAGAAGATGTGATAACTTATGCCTGGCTTGACGATGCGCATCCGCGCCGATCGGACAATCCGCTCTTCGACTGACCGCCTTGAGATGGTCAATGGACGACAGGAAAAGGGAGCGCCATGAGAACCTCTTTTCGTTCGAAAATCGCCGGCACCGGCTGCTATATTCCGACTGAGAGAATTCGCAACGACGATTTCCTCCGACATGAGTTCTACGCGGAAGACGGAACGCGTATCCCTCAATCCAACGAGGACATCATCAAGAAGTTCGAGTCGATCACCGGCATCAACGAGCGCAGGCACGTCACGGACGATCTTGTGGCGTCGGACATCGCCTTCCGCGCGGCCCAGGATGCGCTTGAATCGTCGCGGGTCGACAAGGAGAGCCTCGATTACATCATCGTTGCTCATAACTTCGGCGACGTATCGGCGCAGAACAGACGCACCGATCTTCTCCCATCGCTGGCCGCCCGCGTGAAACATCTGCTCGAGATCGACAATCCAGCCGTCGTCGCCTACGATCTTCCCTTCGGATGCCCCGGTTGGCTGCAGGGGCTGATCCAGTCCGACTACTACATCAGATCCGGCGACGCGAAAAGAACGCTTGTGATCGGGGCCGAGACGCTCTCGCGGGTTTCGGATCCCCACGACCGGGACAGTATGATCTATTCGGACGGCGCGGGCGCGACCGTGCTGGAGGCGATCGAGAGCGATGCGCCCGTCGGCATTCTCGCGCATGCGGCTCGGTCAGACACGCGCACGAACGCCTTTCTCTTGTGGATGGACCGGTCATACGGCCCCGCGCCCGATCAGGATCTCATGCTCAAGATGCACGGGCACAAGCTTTATGAGTACGCGCTCAAGACCGTCCCGCTTCTCGTCAAGCAATGTCTCGCCAAGGCGGAGATATCGGTGAAACAGGTGAGCAAGATCCTGATTCACCAGGCCAACCAAAAGATGGACGAAGCCATCGTTCAGCGCGTCTTCCGACTGTGCGGCGAGAAAACCATGCCGGAGAACGTCATGCCGATGACGATTTCGTGGCTGGGCAACAGCTCGGTGGCGACCCTGCCGACATTGCTAGATCTCATTCTCAAGGGACGGCTCGACGGCCACAGTTTGACGAGCGGCGAAATCATCGTTTTCGCATCGGTCGGTGCGGGAATGAACGTCAACGCCATGGTCTATAAATTCGAATGATATCGTGACCGCCGGCGACATCGGGCTCTCCAACAGCTTTGTGGGCAGCTCGAAAGCGCTGGCGTCTCGTTTCAACGCCGCGTACGACCTGACCTAAGAAGGCAAGATGGCCATCCGCGGATCAAGGGCCTCTTCAATGCGGCGCATCAACGCATTGAAGTAGGGGGGGCTCGCATGGATGGATGGGATCGGACGCTTGTGTCATGTGCTATCCTTGGTCTCGTCAATCAGAGTCATGAGTGATTTTCACCAAAGCGGACCCGTCACGGCGCTGCCACGATTGCTCGCTCGTCCCGTGGAGGAGCTTGAGCGCATTATCGAGCGCTTCACGCCTCGCTTTCCGATCGCGCTTGTGATCCCGATCCTTCCGGACGAAATGGATCGGCCGGCGCTTTCGGGCATACTCGACGAGTTGACTCGAGTGCGTTATATCGACACGCTTCTTGTCTCGCTCAACCGCGCCAGCGCCGAAGACTTCTCGCGCACGCAGCAGTTTTTCGCGCGTTACACAGGTCGAGTGATCGTTCTGTGGAACGAGTCGCCGTCGATCGAGAGGCTGCTGAACGATTTCGAACGCGCGGGCCTCAACATCGGCGAGCCCGGCAAGGGGCGCGCCTGCTGGCTCGCGATGGGTTATATCATCGCCGAGGGACGCGCCGAGTACATCGCTTTTCACGATGGAGACGTCGTGAGCTACAAGCGAGAGATGCTGGCGCGTCTTGTGCTTCCGGCCGTGGATCCGACCGTGGATTTCGACTTCGTCAAGGGTTATTACGCGCGGGTCACCGATCAGTTGCACGGCCGTCTCACGCGCCTCATGCTCACGCCGCTTCTGGCCGCCCTGACGCGTCTTATCGGAGAGCATCCATACTTGCGTTATCTGTCTTCTTTCCGCTACGTCCTTTCCGGAGAGGTCGCCGTGCAGACCGATCTGGCCATGCGCATGCGTCTGCCGTCCGACTGGGGGCTTGAGATCGTCAGCCTATTCGAGGCGCTTCGCCACAGGGCCGCCTACCGTATTTGCCAGGTGGAGCTGTGCGAATCATATGAGCACAAGCATCGGAGTCTTTCGTCCGGCGATCCGCGACAAGGCTTGCACCGCATGTCGCGCGACGTCGTCAAGCATCTCCTGCGCACGCTGGCGGCGGCCGGCGTCGTGCTGTCCGAGGGCGTACTGTGGAGCGTGCTCGCGGCTTATCAGCGCGAGGCCGAGGACGCCGTCGCCGACAGCTATTGCGTCTCGGTGCTCAACGGTCTGCAGTATGATCGTCATGAGGAGGAGCAGATCGTCCACACCTTTACGAAGGCGCTGCGCGCCTCGGTCGAGGAGTTCTTGGCCGATCCCCTGGGGGCGCCTCTCGTTCCCAACTGGGCTCGTGTCTGGTCGGGTTTTCCCGATGCGGCCGCGCGTCTTCTCGACGCCGTCTCGCTTGGTGAAAGGTGAGCCTGCTTGTCGCAACGGATCTCGACGCCTGTCTTCTGGACGCGACCGGCTACCGATACGACGAGGCCCGCGGCGCGCTCGCGCGTCTCAAGCAGGAGGGCGCGATTCTCGTGCTTTCCAGCTCCAAGACCAGAGCCGAGATCGAGCCGATCGTCGGGGAGCTGGACACCCGCGCGCCGTTCGTGGTGGAGAACGGCGGCGCGATCGTGATGCCTGAAGGGCATGTCGCCGTATCGCGCGCCGATGCGCGACGAAACGGAAACGCCGTCAGCGTCGTCCTCGGAGCGGAGCATGCGCGACTCGCGTCGGCGCTGAACGAGATCGGCGGCGAGTGCGGCCTGATGCTCAAGGGCATGACCGTGATGTCGCTCCAGGAGATCCAGGATCTGACCGGATTGTCGGCGTCGCAGGCGATGAAGGCCCAGCGTCGCGAGTACGACGAGCCTTTCCTGGCGCCCGCGGACGCCGATGTCGAGGCCTTGCGCCGCGCCGCCGAGCGGCGCGGTCTGCGCGTGACGCGCGGCGGGCGGTTTCATCATCTCACTGGACCGACGGACAAGGGGCGGGCGCTCGTCGAGCTGCTCGCGATCTATCGCGCGGCGGGCCGGTTCTTCACGGTGGTCGCGCTGGGCGATTCCGCCAACGATCTGTCGATGTTGCAGGCGGCCGATCGGCCGATTGTCGTGCCGCGTCCTTCGGGCGCGCCGGATCCCGAGTTGCGCGAGGCTCTGCCGTACGCCGAGATCGCGCCGTTGCCCGGGCCGGCGGGCTGGAATCGTGCGATGGTCGCCGTTCTCGACGGCGAACGCTTGCCGCGCGCCGGAGAAGCAACGAAAGGAGGCGACAGAGAGTGAGTCGCGATGTCGTGCTGTCGTCGGAGGTCGAAGCGCGCCTGCGCGAGCTGGGCGAGGTCGATCTGTTGGTCGGCATTCCCAGTTATAACAACGCGCGCACGATTGGTCATGTCGTCCGGGCCGCCGCGGCCGGTCTCGCCAAACATTTCCCGCTGCAGCGCGCCGTCATCGTCAACTCCGACGGCGGATCGAAGGACGGATCGCCCGACGTCGTGGCCGCGTCGGACTTCACCAGTCCGGGCGCCATTCTCGTCTCTCATCCGCTGAACGCCGTTCAGAAGATCGTCACGCCCTACCATGGCGTTCCGGGAAAGGGCAGCGCTTTCCGGACGATCTTCGCGATCGCCGATCGTCTGTCGGCCAAGGCCTGCGTCGTCGTCGACGCGGATCTGCGCAGCATCACGCCCGGCTGGATCGAGCTGCTTCTCGGTCCGGTGCTTCATCAGGGCTTCGATTTCGTGGCTCCGCTTTATCTGCGGCACAAGTACGACGGCACGATCACCAACTCGATCGTCTATCCCGTGACGCGCGCACTTTACGGCAAGGACGTTCGCCAGCCGATCGGCGGCGATTTCGGTTTTTCCGGAGCGCTGGCCAAGCATTACCTCGCTCAGCCGGTCTGGGAGTCAAACGTCGCGCGTTTCGGCATCGACATCTGGATGACGACCACGGCTCTGGCCGACGACTTCAAGGTCTGTCAGGCGTTTCTCGGCGCCAAGATCCACGACGCCAAGGATCCGGGGTCCGATCTGGCGCAGATGTTCGTTCAGGTCGTTTCCGCGGTTTTCGATTTGATGCAGACCTATCGGAGTCGCTGGCAGAAGGTCGAGACCGTCGCGCCCGTTCCGCTCTTCGGTTTTCCGCACGGCGTCGGTCTCGAACCGGTCGCCGTCAACGTGGAGCGGATGATCCGTATCTTTCGCCAGGCGTCGCGGGATCTGCACGAGGTCTGGGTCCGCGTCCTGAGCGATGAAACGCTTGCGGGCGTCGGCGCTCTGGCTTCGATCGAGGCGGCGCCGTTCCACTTTCCCGATTCCCTGTGGGTTCGGGTCGTGTACGAGTTCGCCTCCGTGTACCATGACCGCGTCCTGACGCAAGAACAGCTTCTGCGTTCCCTGGTGCCGATCTATCTCGGCCGAACGGCCTCATTTGTGCTTGAAGCGGCGCACTATGACTCCGATCAGGTCGAAGCCGCGATCGCCAAGCTGGCGAACGAGTTTTTCACGCAGAGGAAGATTCTGCTCGAGCGCTTCAAGTAGTCGCGCTCGCGAGGAGGTGCCCAATGTGGCAAGAGATCCTGGCCGAAGTCATTCGCAAAACCCTGAGCGGGTTCGGCGAACGCCTGGCGGACTTCGGACCCAACCTGCTGGCGATGATGGTCATACTCGCCGTGGGTCTGCTCGCCGCGATGACCGTTCGTTTTCTGCTCAAGCTGCTGCTTCCGCGTGTGGGATTCGACAGGTTCGCTCAGCGCATCGGACTGAGCCTGGTCCTCGGCAAAGCGGGAATCACCCGGACGCCCTCGGGAGTCGTGGCCGTGAGCGTCGCCTGGGCGGTGTTCGGAGTATTTCTTCTGCTGGGGATAGGCGCGCTCGATCTCAGAATCGCGATGGACCTCCTCTCGAAGGCGTTCGCTTATCTTCCGCAGCTCCTCATCGCCCTGGGCATTCTGGTTCTCGGCACGCTTGTGTCCGGTTTCGTGCGTCGCAGCGTGCTCATCGCGGCCGTGAACGCCGGCCTGGCGCCGGCGCGCCTTCTGGCGACCGTGGCGCAGTCGGGGCTCCTGGTGCTTTTCATCGCCATGGCGCTCGAACACCTTGGCCTGGGGCGGCAAGTCATCCTGACATCGTTCACGATCCTGTTCGGCGGCGTCGTGCTGGCGCTGGCGCTGGCGTTCGGACTGGCGGGGCGGGATCTCGCGCGCGAGCTTCTGGAGCGTCTGATGCACCCCTCCTCGGATGACGACGAAGGAGACGGCCTTCATCATCTCTGAGCCGGCGTGCGTTGATGGCCGCGTTTCGATTATCATGACCTTTAAGGTGGCACGCATACCGCTCACGCTGCGAATTGCTTCCGGCGGCAAGATCGAGGACGTCGGCGTCGGCCAGATCGACGCCATTCGGCTTGGACAGATTTGTCGACCATAGGAGAAACGGCTATGCGATCACGATGGTTGGTGCTTGCTCTCGTGCTTTTGTGCTCCGGTTTGCTGACGGATACGGGCGTGACGGCAGACTTAAAGATCATGGGAATGTATGGAACGAGCAATCAGGACGAGCTCGACGATCTGACGAAAGACCTCTTCGACAAGGAGTTCTTCGACCACATCGCCGGCGGCGAGATCCAGCTTCGGTTCTGGCCGGGAGCGCATTTCGGCGTCGCGGCGGCCGCCGGGGCTCTTTTCTGGACGCCGACCGAGTTTCGGATTGTCGAGATCCCGGGAATCGAGGGACTGTCGACTGCGGGCAAGCTGACCTCGCTTCCCGTCGGCGGATCGGCGCTCTTGAAGGTCGGAAACAGTCCCATCCGTTTCGTCGCCGAGGGCGGCCTGCGATACGTCTATAACAAATCGAGCATCGACTGGACGTACTCGGCGCTCGGCGCGGACGTGTCGCTGCCGGTCGAGTTCGAGATCGGCGACATGGTCTCGGCCGTCGTCGCGGGGGATCTGGAGGTCGGCCTCGATCAGGCGATTCACGTTAACGTCGGGCTGGGTTATATGTTCCCGATCAAGAAAGCGGAGGTCGCCGTATCCGCTTCAGGCATCCTGGGCGATTTCATACCCGGCGAGGTCGCGTTGGGCGACATCAAACTGGAAGCATTCTTCATCCGCGGTGGCGTCGTTTTCGGGTTCTAGCAGGACGGCCTATTCGTTACGACGATTTCGGCTTCGATACGCCGACGGTTTTGGGAAGGGAAGTCTCCCCCGTCGCCTGACGAGTCGTCTGTACGGCGCGATCTTTTTCTGTAGCCGCCTTGAGAGCCGCGATTTCGCGCTCAAGCCGGCGTACTCTCTCTCTGAGCTCCTGCTGCTGAAACATTCCCGTGCTTTTTCGAGACATCATCGCCTCCGAGATCTATTCTACTGGAGAACACGGACGTTGAAGGGCGGTAGCAGGGCGTGCTAGCGACGTGACAGACGCGAAGAGCGGACGATTCATTCCAGGTTTAACGCGGAAAGCGTCGCGCAATCGGCTTGGGAGCATCTCGCGCGGGGGCGCTCCGACGATGCGGTCGATTTCGCGTCCGTGTGGCGTTTGATCGCCTCGTTTGACGCATGATTCGGATTTTCATTAGACTTTGGAGCACTCATGGGTTCGGCGCTCCGGCAGGCGCCATCCGAGTGTTTGACGCATGTTGATGGAGATAACATGAAGAAACGTTTTTCCTTGATTTTTCTTCTTTCGGCGCTTCTCGCGTGTTGTGGAAGCGATCCGACCGGGCCTAGCGGCGACAGCGCCGGCGTCCTGGAGCTCACGAGCGCCAGCTTTGCCGCCCAGATCTTGCAAAGCCCACGCCCGAGTCTTGTAGAGTTCTACTCGCCGTCCTGTTCCGCATGCGCGTCGATGGCGCCTGCCATGGAAAGCCTGGCGACACGATACGCGGGGCGCGCTGTCGTGGGAAAAGTCGATATTGCGCGGGAGATAACGCTGTTGGATGCTTATGAAATCTACTTTGTCCCGACTTTCATCTTTTTCAAGAATGGCGTCGAAAGGGGACGAATCGTCGGCGCCGTGCAAGAGGCGGAGCTTGCCGCAGCCGTCGAAAACCTGCTTGCCGCAGGTTCCTGAGCGAGGTTCGCGAATGCGGTTTCACGGCCGATGCTTGCATGTCTTTGTCTGGGCGTTTGTCGTCGTCGCCGCATTCTCCGGCGCGGAGGACGCTCCTGATTGCGCCGCGGTCTTTCGGACGGAGCGATCGAAAATCGAAAGCGCCCTTGAACAAGGATTCCTCGATGACGCCGTGAAACGCGCAAAGGCGCTGTTCACGCGTTGCCCCGACGAGCCGGCGGCGGCTTGCATGCTCGCCCGCGCGCATGTCGCCGAGGAAGACCTGGTCGCCGCCGCTTCAACGCTGCGCGAGCGCTTGCGCAGGAATCCCGATGATTGCGCGATGCGCGCCTGGCTGGCCTGGGTTCTGATAAAGCAGGGCGCTTTCGATCGGGCGCGAACGACGCTGGGCGAGTCGACCGCCTGTCCCGCGAACGAGACTGAGCGCCGACGCTGGTTGCTGTTCGGCGCGTTGCTCGCTCGTCAGGAAAACGACCACCACACGGCGCGGAGACTCCTGGCGCAAGTCGGCGAACGAGCCGCGCTTCTGCCGGAGGATCGCGAACTGTCGCGCGAGCTCAATATTTCGACGCGCGCCGGTTGGAGTCCGCCTTTCCGGTTTGTGGCCGAGCTTTCCGGGGGCGGCACGAGCGACGCTCACGCGGCATCGCCGACCGACAGGCCGGGCTCCGGAGCATCGAGCGTGCTGGCGCGGTCGCGTCTTGACGTTCGATTGCGCGCTCCGGAAAGCGCCGGGATCGCTCCCTTCATCGAGACGAGCGTCCGAGGCCATGGCATAGCCGCGGATGGCGCGCGCGAGCTTTCCTATGTCGATCTCGGCTTGCGCGCCGGTGTCGAGCTGTGTCCGGGTGGAGTGACGTCGCGCCTGGCTTATCGCCATGAAGAGCTATGGCTCAATCTCGATGGAGGCTCCCGCTTCAGCATGGCGGACCGCGTGGAGCTCGATGCCTCAATCGCGCGTTTTGATCTGAACGTTGGGTTCGGACGGCGTGACTTTCACGATCGGGATCGGTCGCGCGATGAGATCGACGCGGCCGCGGTCCGCTCGATTCGGATCCGCAACCGGCCGGTTTTGCTTGCTATCGGCGCGCGCTCGTATCGCGCGCGGCGCGCCGCCTATCACCAGATCGGCGTCACTCTGACCGGCGCTCTCTTGGATTTAGATATCGGAAGGAGCTGCACGGCGGAGGTGACGGCCGTGACGGCATTCGACGTTTATCCCAGCTCGGGAGGCGCGGACGGCCGGCTGGTTTTCGGCACGGATTGTAAAAGGCGCGATCTGTCCGGCAGGCTTTCGCTGTCCTTCTGGAGACGTCTCACGAAGCATGCGCGCATAGGCGCGCGCTACGATTATGCCCGGCGCTGGTCGACCGCCGACCAGCAGTTCCGCCATTATCCTTTTACCGAGCATCGAGGAATGATCGAGCTGCGGATCTTCTCGGCCGGAAATCCGTGGCGACGTTCCGTGGAAGCGGGGTCTGATCACGTCCCAATCCCATACGCGACGTCGGCCTCCCCGGAAGACGCAGATCGGATTCAAGAAACCCTGCGCCCTGACGACGACCTCGCGAGCGGTTGTGGCGACGTTTGCGATGTGCCGTGATGGAAAACCCGACGATCTCTTGAATCAACCATTCCGGCGCAGTCAAGGCCGCTGGAGAATCTTCGCTGCATGAGACGCCTGTCGTGAAACGATGAGCGATCGGTAGTGCCAATCGGCGCGATCGCGACGCCGCCACTTATCGAGCGCGCGGCGACGTTCCTCCCACGACAGATCCTCGGCCAGCCAGTCATCCCATGGAGCTTCCGACGCGCGGCGGTGAAGAAGAAGCTCCGCGAGAGCCCATGGGCCTTGCGGAGGAGCCGGGCGAACTCGGATGGCGGACACCGTTATGCCCGAGAGCGGGAACGAAAAGGCGGCGCCATCGGCTCTGGACTGCGGCTGGCCATTCAGCCACACGATCTCATGCCGCCGGCGTCCCGAGCGCGGGCGTGCCACGCGTTCGAAGCGCTCGCCGTCGCGCGAGACCTCGACGCTCATGCCCGAGGGCAGCGCGGGACCGCCGGCGACGCCCAGCAGAGTCACTCCAGCCAGCGCGGTCGGCTTTTCGAGATGAAAGACTGTGGCGCATTGCCCGGGCGCGATGGCGTATGTGACGGGATCCTTGTCGGCCGCCGCGCCGCTTGACGCATATGGAACGACGTCCGGAGAAAAAGGCGGGATGAATTCGTCGAAGATCGTCGCGTCACCGAGATCGGTTCGTTGCCAGCGGGCGCCCGAGGACGCAAGTCGCGCCTCGAATCGATCCGGCGAGGGCAAGTCGAAGTCCCGCGAAGGCTGGAGAATCCAGGCGACCTTCCGAGCGAACTTCACTTCATTTGCATACGGCAGAGGGTGGCCAGGGAAGCGTTCGTTCCACGGCTGCGACGCGACGATCTTCCGGCCGCTGGTAAACGTGACGCAGTAGGCCATGTGGTACGAGGCCCAGGCGCGCCGAATCCCTCGTGCGTGAAGCCGTTCGACGACTGGACGGCAGTCGGGCATGAGCGGCTCCTTGGCTTGATGGCGGCGCCATTCGAGCCAGAGCCTCGCTCCATGGACCGCGTTGAGAAGCAGCATCCCCGTCAAGAGACAACGACCCAGACGCGCCGGGCGCGCGCGCGCGATTCCCAGGGCGGCGAGCGCCACAATCGGAAGGTATGCTGGAGCGAGAAAACGGGCGGTATCGGGCGTGGATCGGAGCGCCATGAGGAAGGCCGCGCAGACGAACGCGATCGCGATCGCGAGCATTCTCACGGGCGCGCGTCTCCAGCCGAAACGCAAGGCAAGTCCCAGAAGCAGAAGATAAAGAAAGACGAGCAGGCTGGATGCCAGTCTTTGAGAGACGCGCGCGCCGTCATCCGGCGCCAGCAGCCCGCGCGCTCCCAGCACGGTCAGAAGAGGCTCATGGAACCGAGGCAGGAGCTGGATGAGGTGCGTGACGGTTTCGCCGGAACGCCACACGCTTGACACAGAGCGAGCCGACGGTTTCGTGAGCAAAACGTGCCACAAAGGCGCACTGGCGACGGCCATGGCCGGTATCGCCGCCAGCAAACCCGGTCTCGGCCGTTGCCCGCTCGCACGATTCAGCACGACGACGTGTATCGCGCATGCCAGAAGAATGCAGAGGGAGACGAGATGAGTCCACAGGGCGAGCCCGGCGAGCGCTCCCCACAACGCCGCGCGTCCAACGACACGCGACTCATGGCGTCTTGTCAGATCGAGCGCTCCGAGAAACAGGAGCCCGTGAAGGACGAGGATGGTCGGGTAGAACGGCAAAGGAAACACGGCGAGATCGAGAAAGAACGTCGAGGGGCAAGCCATCAGCAACGCTGCTGGCAGAGCGGCGTTGTGATCGAGCGCGCGGCCCAGATAATACGCGAGAGGGATGAGCGCCAGGCTGGCGAGCAGGTAGGGAAGGCGAACCGCCTCCGGCGTCATGCCCAGAACGGCCACGAATGGCGCGACCAGCCAGCTATCCAGCGCTGATCCGTAGGGCTGGCCCCAGAAGGCCAGGTCGAGACCGGGTCGCTGGGCCATGAGGCCGACAATTGAAGTGTCGCCATCCAGAGCCTCATGCGCCGCGCGCAACCAGAATGGGAATCTTGCGAGCAATCCCAAAGCCAGAGTCGATGCCAGCGCACGTCTCTCCGATGATGACATTGTCGTAATGTATGGCGCCGGAGATCTTGGAAGCTATGGGATTCCCCAGATGTCGCGCGCGTACTCGCGGATCGTTCGATCGCTCGAAAAGCGGCCCATGCGAGCGACGTTGAGAAGCGCGCGGCGGTTCCAATCGCGCGGATCGGCGAAGGCCCGCTCGCAGCGATCCTCGGTTTCGGCGTACGAGGCGAAGTCGGCGATGTGGAAGTAACGATCGCCGCGGTCGAGCAGCGCCTCCAGTATGGGCGCGTCGACTCCCGGCTCGCCGTTGGCGAAGCGGTTCTCCCGAACGGCCTCGATCACGCGCGCCAATCTCGGTTGCCGAATCAATCGCTCCCGCGGATCATAAGCGCCCTCGTCGCGTAGAGCGGCGATCTCCTCCGTCGTGTGGCCGAAAATGAAGATGTTGTTCTGGCCCACCTCGTCGCGGATTTCGATGTTGGCGCCGTCGAGCGTGCCGATCGTGAGCGCGCCGTTCATGGCGAATTTCATGTTGCCCGTGCCGGAGGCTTCGGACCCCGCGGTCGAGATCTGCTCGCTCAAGTTGGCGCCCGGGATGATCACTTCGGCGAGCGAGACGCGGTAATCCGGAACGAAGGCGACGCGCATCCAGCCGTTGGCTCGCGTGTCCTTGTTGACGACATCGGCGACGCCGTTGATCAGCCGGATGATGCTTTTAGCGAGGCTATAACCCGGGGCGGCCTTCCCGGCCACCAGAAAGGCGCGCGCCACGGGCGGCGTGTAGCCGTCGTCCACGATGCGCATGTAGCGATCGATGATAAGCAGCGCATGCAGGAGCTGGCGTTTGTACTCGTGAATCCGTTTAGCATGAACGCTGAAGAGGCTCTGCGCGTCCACGAGCACGCCGGCGGAGCTTTTAACAAGCTTCGCCAGCGCGGACTTTTTAACCTCCTTGACCGCCGCGAAATCGTCGAGAAACGCGCGATCCTCGGCCAGCGGCTCGAGACGGCGCCACTGCTCCGCGTCGGTGATCCACCCGTTCCCGATGTGACGGCTGATCAGCCGCGCCAGCTCCGGGTTGGCCGAGAGCAGCCAGCGGCGGGGCGTGACGCCGTTCGTCTTGTTCTGAAAGCGGTCGGGATACATCCGGGCGAAGTCGGGAACCAGCGACTCGCGCACCAGCCGTGAATGCAGCTTGGCCACGCCGTTGACGGCGTGACTGCCGATGATGGCCAGGTGCGCCATGCGCACCTGCTTGACGGGCTCCTCCTCGATGAGCGACATGCGACGCAAGCGTTGCTCGTCGGCGGGCCAGCGGCGCGCCACATCCTGGAGGAAGTGGTGATTGATCTCGTAGATGATTTGCATGTGGCGCGGCAGCACGCGTCCAAGGAGATCCACCGGCCAGCGCTCCAGGGCCTCCGGCAAGAGCGTGTGGTTGGTATAACCGCACACGGCGCGCGTGATCTCCCAGGCTTGCTCTCTCTGCAGGTCTTTTTCATCCATCAGAAGGCGCATCAGCTCGGCGACGGCCAGCGCCGGATGCGTGTCGTTCATTTGAATGGCGACCTTGTCGGGCAACTGATTCACGTCCGCGTGGTCGCGGAAGAAGCGATCGCTGATGTCGCGCACGGCGCACGCCACAAGAAAGTACTCCTGAAGCAGGCGCAGTTCCTTGCCCGTGGCGACGGCGTCGGAAGGATAGAGCACCTTGGAGACCGTTTCGTTTTCCACCTTCTGCCGCACGGCGTTGATGTAATCGCCCTGATTGAAGATACGAATGTCGAATTCGCGCGAGGATCGCGCGGCGTAGAGGCGGAGATAATTGACAGTCGCGCCGCCGTATCCCGCGATCGGCATGTCGTAAGGCACGCCCACCAGCAGTTTCCAGTCCATCCAGGCTTGCTGCTCGACGCCGTCGTCAATCGGGTCGTAGATGCGTCCATAAACCGGGACGAGAATTGTCTCGGCCGTGTTCTGGAGGAGCCAGGGCGACTCGCGCGCGCCCCAGTAATCGGGCGCCTCGCGTTGATGGCCGCGCACGAATTCCTGACGGAACAGTCCGTACTCGTAGTGCAGACCATAGCCGAATCCGGCCAGGCCGAGCGTGGCCAGCGAATCGAGAAAGCAGGCGGCTAGCCGCCCGAGCCCGCCGTTGCCCAGCGCCGCATCCGGTTCGGCTTCGAGCAGCTCGTCCGGATCGACGCCGAACTCGAGCGCCGCCGCGCGGAAGGCGTCCAGCAAGCCCAGATTGACGAGGTTGTTGCCCAGCGAGCGGCCCATCAGGAACTCCATCGACAAGTAGTAGACGCGCTTGCTGTCGCGCGAGCGATGGGCTTTCTCGCTCGAGAACAGGCCGTCGATGAGCGGCTCACGCACGGCCAGCGCAAAGGCGCGGGACAGGTTCAGGGCCGAGATTCCGTCCTGGCGCACGCCCAGGCTGTAGCGCAGATGAAAGCGGGCGCGCTGGCACAACGTCCTTGGATCGAGGAGCGCATGCATGGTTCACGTCCTGTTCTTCTGTGAGCTTTCGGGAGGTTCGCCGTCCCGCCAGCGACGCCGGCCGATCGTCACGAATGGGGAGAGCATGGGCAGAAAGACGAGGAGCGCGAAGGGCGTCATGCTTGTCTTCGCCGCTTCTTCCACGGACCAGAGCACGAATGCGACTGACGCCATGAACAGAACGTATGGCGACAGCAGCAGCTTCCAGTACGGCGTTTGTGGAAAGCGCCACGGCGTCAGCGTTACGATCAACAGAAGCGCCAGCACGAAAAGCGCCGCTCCGATAACGCCGTCAGAGACGCGTCCCCGAGCGAGCTGAACGATCGAGAACAACGCCAGCCATAGGAACGAGCCCGCCCACCCGCCGATCCAGCCGATTTTCTCGCCTCGCCTTTTCATGGCACCCTGCCTGTGAGATCGTTAAGCTTCTTAAGCTGAGATACAGTATATGGCGGGAAGAGCGCAAAATTCCAGGCGTGCGTGTTGAGGGGAGCTTGAAAAGTTTTACACGGATTGTGTCGCGGTTCTGACGGGAACGGCGATCGATAGAATCCATCGCGGCGGTTTCCAATCGCGAGTTCTTTCGTTTGAAATGCCGGAGCATTGAACCACGGGACGGATGGTGTAGGATCTGGTGACGTTCCGGCGCCGAGCAAGCAGATCAAGCCATTGAATGCCATCGTGAGGAAGTCCGGCAAATCACGCGAGCGCAAGCGACAGACGATGTGCCTGCTCCTCGAGGCGTTGGCGCGAGGCGGAACAACGTCTTCGCTCGGCCGGCCCACGCCCTACCTCGATCGCGTGACCGAGCTGCGGTCGATGTGGTACGACGTCTTGTACTGGATGCCCGACGAGCTTCAAGCGAATGGGATCATCTCGGAGGGCGAGAAAGAAGCCCTGGACAGAGTCACCTTGGCGATGGACAGGGCCATGCCGCTCGGATGCGACATCGAGAGCACCACGGACGTCGCTCGAACGCGAATCGTCGAATGGCGCACGCTCATGTTGGCCGCGAATCATGCATTGTCTTGCATGAGGACGACGCGCTAGATGTCCGTCATCGCCGACCTGCACATCCACTCGCGCTTCTCCCGCGCCACGAGCCGCGGTTTGGATTTCCCGGCGCTTCACCGCGCGGCGCTCGAAAAAGGGATCGGTCTCGTGGGCACGGGCGACTTCACGCATCCGGGGTGGATGGCCGAGATCGCGGAACAGCTCGATCCGGACGATTCTGGTTTTTTTCAGCTCAAGCCCGATCTGGCGCGCGCGGCCGAACAAGGTTTGTCCTCGGCTTGCGCCGGTTCGGTGCGCTTCGTGCTGCAGGTCGAGATTTCCAACATCTACAAGAAAGACGGTCGGGTTCGCAAGAATCACAACATCGTCTTCGTTCCGACGCTTGACGCCGCCCGGAGATTCTCCGATCGCCTGGCGGCAATCGGCAATCTTTCGTCGGACGGACGGCCCATCCTGGGACTCGACGCGCGCGATTTGTTGCAGATCACTCTGGAAACCGATCCGTCGGCTTTCCTGATCCCGGCGCACATCTGGACTCCGTGGTTCTCGCTGCTCGGCTCCAAGTCGGGCTTCGAATCGCTCGAAGAGTGCTTCGGCGACCTGGCCGGCGAGGTGTTCGCGGTCGAGACCGGGCTCTCGTCCGATCCGGGCATGAACTGGCGAGTGTCGGGGCTCGATCGATTGACTCTGATTTCGAACTCGGATGCGCACTCCGCGGGCAACCTCGGCAGAGAAGCCAACGTGCTCGATATCGCGCCGTCCTACGAGGCGCTGCTCGATGCGCTGCGGACGCGCGCGGGATTTGTGGAGACGATCGAGTTCTTTCCGGAAGAGGGCAAGTACCACTTGGACGGGCATCGCAAATGCCGTCTGCGGATCGAGCCGGAAAGGACGCGGGAACTGAGCGGACGTTGCCCCGAGTGCGGAGGGCTCATCACGGTCGGCGTGATGAGCCGCGTGCTCGACCTGGCCGACCGTCCGGCTGGCAGCCGCCCCGCCGGTTCCGTGCCGTTTCGTCGATTCGTGCCGCTTCGGGAAGTGATCGGCGCGGCGCTCGGCGTCGGGTCCGGGAGCCAAAAAGTGAAAGCCCGGCTCGACCGCGTGCTGAACGAGCTCGGTCCCGAGCTGGTCGTACTCCGTGAAACGCCGCTCGCGGACATCGCCCGTGTCGGGGGCGCGCTCATGGCCGAAGCCGTGCGTCGGGTCCGGAACGAGGAGTTGACCATAGCGCCCGGTTATGACGGTGAGTTCGGCGCGATTCATATCTTTGCTCCAGAAGAGCGCCAGCGGTTGGCGGGGCAGACGGCCTTCTTCGATGAGGACGCATCGCCGGTTGTAGAGAAACAACGACCAAGCGAACGCGGAACAAACGAGGAGCGAAAGACGGCCACGAAACACAAAAGTGCCGGCGCGTCCCCGTCCGACGCGAATTCGGCGGAGCTCGACGCCGATCAGGCGCGCGCCGTCGGCGCGCGCGGGCCGGTCCTCGTGATCGCCGGGCCGGGCACGGGCAAGACACGGACTCTGGTGTCTCGCATCGTCGAGCAAATCAGACGCGGCGCCGTCCGGCCTGATCGCGTGTTGGCCGTCACGTTCACGAAACAGGCCGTGGAGGAGATGCGCGAGCGGATCCGGAAGGCGCTTCCGGAGAGCGGCGACGAAGCCCCTTTGATATGTACGTTTCACGGACTGGGGCGCTGGCTCTTACACAACATGGGGCGATCCGCCGGAGAGATCGTGGACGACGCAGCGCGCCTCGACCTGGTCCGCGAGACCCTGGAAGGCGGCGGCGTCAAGAACGAGGCGGGGCGGAGGCTCCGTTATATCAGCCTGGCAAAGCAGTCGATGGATCCGCTCGCGGCGCTGGGCGCGGACCCGGCTCTCGGCGAGACGTATCGGCGATACGAGACGCTCCTGGCGGAACGCGGACTTGCCGACGTCGACGACCTCGTGCTCCGGCCGTGCCGGCTTCTTCTTGCGGACGCTGACCTGGCGTCGCGTCTTGCTCGACGTTTCGAGTCCGTGTGCGTGGACGAGTACCAGGACGTGAATGACGTGCAAGCGGCGCTGATCCGAATCCTACAACCGGACGGCGCAGGGCTTTTCGTCATCGGCGATCCGAACCAGTCGATCTATGGCTTCCGCGGCGCGCGCCCCGGTCACTTCCAGAGATTCACCGAGGCGTTTCTCGCCGCCCAGGTCGTGCGCTTGCGCACGACCTATCGGCTCACGCAGCCGACGTTTCAGGTCGCGCGGGCCATGCTCAATTCCTCCTCGTCATTCACGACCGCGCAGGCGGGACGGCGCGTCGAAATCGTCGCCTGCCCCACGCCGGATAGCGAGGCCGAACAGATAGTCGTCCGGTTGGAACGTTTGATCGGCGGCACGAGCTCTTTTGCCGTGGACACGGGACGGGGAAGCGACGCCGAGATGCTGGACGCCGGTTTCGGGGACGTGGCGATTCTGAGCCGCACCAGGGCGCAAAGACGTGAGATGATCGAGGCTCTCGGAAGGAGCGGCATTCCCTGCCATTCCGTGGGCGAAGACGAGCGCCATGATCCCAGATCCGAGAAGGTGGCCGTCATGACGATGCACGCCGCCAAGGGTCGCGAGTTCGAGGTCGTGTTCGTCACCGGGGTCGAGCGCGGACTCATGCCGCTCGCAATGGAGGGATTCGACGCCGATCCCGAGGAGGAGCGCCGGTTGCTTTACGTGGCCGTCACTCGGGCGCGGCAACTGGCCGTGCTCAGCCACGCCGGCCGGCGTATGCTCTGGGGTCGTCGCCTGCCGGGCGGACCGTCGCCCTTTCTCGACTCCGTGCCGGAGGACGCCGTGCTCCGCACTTCGCCCAAGCTGACTTATAAAAAGATGCAACTGCGATTGTTCAGCTAGCGCGTAATGTGCGGGCGAATTGTCGTTTCACGAGTTCTGACGTGTCGCGGTTCCCTCCGTTCCGCTTTTCCCGAGTACAATCGCAAGAATGAAAATTCATGATTTCATGCGAGCACAAAGCGCGTGAGCTGACGTCGACGGGCGACTCGCGGCCGGAGCGGCCGAAAGCGATCGATGATTCCTCTGCGTGCTCGCGAGCGAGGTTTCGGGATGTTCGTCGATCGACATGAAGCCGGAAAAGCCCTTGGAAAGTGGCTGAAAGAACGTCTGCCTCCCGCCGATGTCGTCGTGCTGGGCATTCCACGAGGCGGAGTGATCGTCGCCGTCGCGGCGGCGGAAGCCATGGAGGCGTCGCTCGACGTCATCGTGCCGCGCAAGATCCGCGCGCCGGCGCATCCCGAGCTGGCTATAGGCGCCGTGGCCATGGCGGGAGGCGAGCGGATCATTCTCCTCGACGACGATCTCATCGAGAGGCTGAGAGTGCCGGGAGACTATCTTGACGAGGAGATCCGGCGGCAACGAACGGAGATCGCGCGTCGCAGCGACCTCTACCGGCGCGCGTGGCCTGAACAACAGCTTGCCGGACGCACGATCGTCATCGTCGACGACGGCGTCGCCACCGGGCAGACCGCTCGCGCGGCCGCCCTGGTAATGAAGCGCGCGGCTCCCGGCGAAGCGCTGATCGCGGTTCCAGTGGCTCCGCCCGAGACCGTCGGCGCGTTCGCGGCCGAAGGGCTGCGTCTGGAGGCCTTGGCGACTCCGCCTCATTTCGTGGCCGTGGGACAGTTCTATGAGGATTTCCATGCCGTGAGCGACGAAGAGGCGCTTGAAGCATTGTCCCGGGCGAGAATCCGTGCACGATGATTCTCATGTCTCGGGTCATATCGAGCGTTCCTTGAGTGGCGGCAGGCAACTTCAACTGTTATGATGCTGCACGGTTGAAAGGGCAAAAGTCAGGCGAAAAGCTTGACGGAGAGGAATGCCATGAAATCCGCGCAACCTGAAGAGAAATCCAAGAGCGTTTTCACGGATTTCGATTATACCCGTTTCTATCACTATTCCGCCGAGGATCTTGCGGCCGTTCTGCATCCGTTCGGCGAATGGCTGAAGGAGGCTCGGCCCGCCGGTTACTATCTCCATGGGCAGGCTCTGGCTTCGGCGCCGACGCCGCGGGTCAAGGTGCGCGACGGAAAGACGGGACAGATCAGGGAGTTGCTCAATCTCTCCTCCTACAATTATCTCGGCGTCTCTTATCGGCCCGAGGTCAAGCGGGCCGCGATCGAAGCGATCGAGAAGTACGGTTTGGGCGCCTCCGGATCGCCGATTCTGAGCGGCACGTTCGACCTGCATATCGAGCTGGCCGAGGCTCTCGCGGACTACAAGAAAACGCCGGCGGCGATTCTCTTTCCGACCGGGTACAGCGCCAACGTCGGTTTCATCTCGGCGATCATGCGTTCGGGCGACAACATCGTTCTCGATCAGTTCGCGCATGCATCGATCGTCGACGGCGCCATTCTCTCCAAGGCCAAGACGCTCTTTTTCCGCCACAATAATCCGCTCGACCTCGAGCGCAAGCTGGCCAATCTCTCCGGCAAGAAGCTCGTCATCGTCGAGGGCGTTTACTCGATGGACGGCGACATGTGCGCCCTGCCGGAGATCGTGGAAGTGTGCAAACGACACGGCGCGCGCATCTTGATCGACGAGGCGCACTCCATGTTTCTCTTCGGACCCAACGGCCGCGGCGTCGTCGAGCACTTCGGCCTCGAAAAGGAGGTCGATTTCCACCTCGGCACGTTTTCGAAGACGCTCGGCGGCCAGGGGGGATACGTGTGCGGCTCGCAGGAGCTGATCGACTATGTCAGCGGTTTCGGCCGCGCGCGCTTTTTCTCTTGCAGCCTGGCGCCGGTTCTCGCCGCGGGACTGCTCGCCGGCATACGTATCGTCGAACAAGAGCCGCAGTTGCGCGCCAAACTGTGGAGCAACGTCGCGTATCTGAGGCGGCGCTTCACCGAGGAGGGCGTTGACATCGGGCATTCCTGCTCGCAGGTCATCCCGGTGATGATCAACGACGACGTGCGTGTTTTTCCGATCGGCGAGAAGCTCCAGGAGCGAGGGCTGTTCCTTCAGCCAGTGGTCCATCCGGCCGTGACCCGGCACAAGTCGCGCCTGCGCATCTTCGTCTCCGCCTCTCTGTCCGAGCAAGATTTGGCCGAGGCCGTCGACACCATAGCGGACGTCTTGCGCCAAGAGGGCGTATGTCGGCGTTGACGCATTATCCCTATCCATTCGCGCGCGCCGTCATCGGATTTTTCGAGCTGCCGATCGAGAACGCTCGGCGGATACTGCCTGAGCACGTCGAGCCGATCGAGATGCATCACGGCGCGACCGTTCTTTCCGTGTCGGCGTTCGATTTTCGCCTTGAGGGCGGATTCGAATACCAGCAGATTCTCATGTCCGTTGTGGTCGCGCCTTGCATCCGGGACGGCGTCGGCGATTATCCACGATCGGCGCTCTATGCTTTCGCTGCCGCGGCGAGCCATCATCTGGCGCGCGAAGAGGCCGCCTCGCGCTGGCGCCTGCCGCAGTGGAACGAGGACGTGACGGTCGTTTTCGAGGAGCGTGAGCACTCTATCTCCGCGCATGCGGCCGACGCGGGCGGCCCGATTCTCGATCTGACGGTCAGCGACTATCGTTGGGAGCCCGAATCGGGTTTCTATCAGTGTCTCATGGCGGATACGAGCGGCCTGTACATGGCGTGCTTCACAGTGGAGGGCAAGCAGAGTGAGCATGAGGAGGGAACGGGCATGTTGCGGCTGCACGATCATCCCTTCAACCGGGATCTTGACGCCACGGAGATCGACGGCGCGCCGATCCGAGAAGTCTGGATCCGGAACGGCGCGCAGATCTTCGATCCGCTCATTCGTCTTTCAGATGCTTGATTCGACGCGGTCGGGAGAACCTGCCTCCCCGAGCGGCCGAACGGTCCTGTCATGCGATCTCGGATAGCGCCGGCATGAACGACTCGCTTCTCAAGCTCGCGATCGCTCTGGGGTGCGCGTTGCTGTCGATGCTCGTGTATCTCGCGTCGGGACGCCGCATGGACGCGGACGCCACGAGAAAAGGATCGCAGCTTGCGCTCGGCCTGGGCAACTTTCTTCTGCACTGGTTCTTCTGGGTGATCGCGCCGCTTGAAAAACCGCTTGTCCGCGGACGCGTGGCCCCCTTGACCCTCAATCTCGCAGGCCTGGCGTTCGGCGTGATCTCGGGCGTTTTGATCGCGTTCGGTCGTCTCGGTTGGGGCGGGATCGCCATTCTTCTGGGAGGCGTGTGCGACGTTCTTGACGGTCGTATCGCGCGCGCCCGTAACATCACCTCGAGGTTCGGCGCGTTTATCGACAGCACCCTTGATCGTTACGTCGAGGTCTTCGCGTTTCTCGGTTTTCTTTTCTATTTGCACCACATGGCCGCCGGTCCTTTCTGGGCCGCCGCCGCGATGGCCGGTTCGCTCATCGTCAGTTACGCACGGGCGCGCGGCGAGTCCCTCGGAGTGCTCTGTAAAGGAGGGCTCATGCAACGAGCGGAGCGCATGTCTCTCATGGTCGGCGCTTGCTTCGTGGACGGTCCATTGACGCAGGCGATGGGTCTCGTCGAGGGGACGATCGTGTTCTGGGCGCTCGTCCTCATAGCCGTCGGGACGTTCGCGACATCAGCGTATAGAACCGTCTGGATCGCCGCGCGTCTCGGGAAGGCCTGATGCGAGCTGGGTGCGGCTTCCGCTTCAATCCTTGCTGACGTAAGATGTCGTCTCTTCCGGCGCGCGCCGGTGAATCCCAAGGAGGGCATTGTGGAACTGCGAGTGGGGCTGCTCGGCGTCGGCACGGTCGGCGGGGGCGTGGCGGAACTGCTTCTCGGCGAGGGCGCGGCGTTGAAGGAGCGGACGGGCGGAATCGGCATCCGTCTGGTCGCCGCGGCCGATATCGAGCCGAAGCGCCTCGCTTCTCTCTCGGCCGCAGGCGTCGAAGTCTCCAAAGACGCGATGCGAGTCGTGTCGCGCGACGACGTCGACGTCGTCGTTGAGCTGATAGGCGGCGCCGACACCGCGAAGGCTCTCATCCTCGAAGCGCTGCGCCGTCGCCGTTCGGTCGTGACCGCCAACAAGCATCTGCTGGCTGAACATGGCGAAGAGATCGTTCGCGCGGCGCGCGGCGCCGGCGCGGCGCTGGGATTCTCGGCCGCGGTTTGCGGAGGCGTGCCCGTTCTTCTGGCCCTGCGGACCGGTCTGGTCGCGAACAAAATCGCGTCGATCGTTGGAATCGTCAACGGCACATGCAATTACATCCTCACGCGAATGAGCCTCGGCGGAACGACTTACGCCGCGGCGCTTGCCGAAGCCCAGGCACAAGGGTACGCCGAGGCGAATCCCGCGCTCGACGTCGACGGTCACGATTCCGCCCACAAGCTGACGATCCTCGCGGCGCTCGCCTTTCGCACGCCGGTCGCGCTCTCCTCCGTGTTGAGCGAGGGAATCTCCGGCCTCGACGTCCTGGATCTTCGTTATGCGCAGGACTTGGGTTACGTCGTCAAGCTGGTGGCCATCGGCAAGCGCGCCGGAGACCGGGACGCGCTCGATCTTCGCGTTCATCCGACGCTTCTGCCCAAAGAACATCCGCTCGCGGCCGTCTCGGGCGTCTTCAACGCCGTTGAAATCACGGGACACGCCGTCGGGCGCGTGATGCTTTTCGGACGCGGCGCCGGCAAGGAGCCCACGTCCTCGAACATCGTCGCGGATCTCGTCGAGATCGCGCGCGGTTCCGCCGCCCGCGCCACGGACCAGCTCGCTTTCTGGATTGACCGCCCGCCGATGCCGATCCTTCCGCCGGGCGAGGCATCGACGCGCTTCTACGTGCGTTTCACCGTGAGAGACGAGTACGGCGTTCTGGGAAGCATGGCGCGGATACTGGGCGAGCATCGCGTTTCGATCGCCTCCGTCATTCAGAAGGAGCCGCACGAAGGCGACGCGACGAACGGCGTGCCGATCGTCGTGCTGACGCACGCGGCGCGCGCGGCCGATTTTCGCGCGGCGCTCGACGAGATCGACGCCTGTGAGTTCTCGATCCGGCGCGCCGTGTTCCTGCGCATAGAGGAAGCATAGCGCCTGAACGGTGAGCGAACGCGGATCGCGCCGGTCAGCGTGACGCGGACATGGAACGAGCGCTACGCGAGCGCATGCGCCGTGGCGCGCCGGATACATGCGGGCCTTCCCATCGGTGATTCAAAAGAACGGCCTTTGGAAAGGGGCATGCCGCGCTATTCAACAACGGCGGAGGCGGAAACGTCGATCTGGCAAGTCAGAACAAGCTGAGCTTGAGGTATTTTCGCGGATTCTTGCGCATGTCCGCGATGAGCTTGTTGATGTTGTCGGCGGTATCGTTGATGTTGTTGTAGAGCGTCTCGTCCTTCGACAGACGGCCGAGGGTGCCTTCGCCGTTGTCGATCCGCGCCAGCACGTTCTCGAGCGACGCCGAGGAGCGTTGCAGCGATCCCGTCGTGGCGTCCAGGCGTGAAGTCAGCTCGTCGAGGCGCGCGATGGTCCGCTCCAACTCCGGGCGCGTGGCGGCGTTTTCGATTCCAGCGGCCGAGCGCTTCAGACTGCTCGTGAGGTCCTTGAGCACACGTCGCTGCTCCTGGGCCGTTCCGTGCAACTCGGTCAGCAGTTTCCGCATGTCGGCGCTGCCCGATTGTATGTTCTTGACCGTTTCATCGGACAACGCCGCGCGCGCCTGCTTGAGGATAAGGTCGGATTGATCGGCGATCTTGCCGGCGGAGTCGAAGATGCCCGCGGTGCGCCCGCCGGGCAGGGAGTCGCCGTCGCGCAGCATCGTGGACGAGTCGCCGGGAATGATATCGGCCGACAAACCGCCCATGATGCTGTTCATCTTGATTTCAACGCGTGATCCGGATGGAACGTCGTATTCGCCCTCGATTTCGAGATCGATGTTGACTCCTTCGGGGGCGATACGAAAACTGATCACGCGCCCGATGTTGACGCCGCGAAGCTGGACCGGATCGCCTCGTCGTATGCCGGCCGCGTCGGTGACGGTCGTTTTCAGTATGTATCGTCCGCGGAACAACGACGGATCGGTTAACATGAAAAGCGTCGCCATGGCCGAGATGAACCCGATCAGCACAAAAACGCCGACCCACGCCTCGCGATAACGGCCGCGCAGGGCGGGTTTGGGATGGACGTCGTCTTTTTCGGTCATGAATTCACTCCAGGCGATGTCGGTTTAAAACCGTCTTGACAATCAATGGCTGACACATGTCGGCGTACGACTCTCATCGCCTTGCCGCCGCGGCGATTTCGCTCTGCCATGATTCGGATGAACCGCCGTGCGACTCGTCTTCCATCATGCGCATCGAGGCCGCAGCCGCCGATTGGCGGTCGGCGAAAGCGCGGACGATCGGGCGACTGGAACCGCGGAACTCGTCGGGCGAGCCGACAAAGGCCACTCGTCCCTGGTCAAGCAGGGCGATACGGTTCGCGTAACTGAAAGAGCCCTCGATATCATGCGTCACGACGAGAGACGTGACGCCCATTCGGCTCGATATCTGAGTCATCAAGCGCTCGACGGCGGCGGAATTCACGGGATCCAGTCCCGTTACCGGTTCGTCGTAAAGGATGATCCGTGGCCGACCCACGATCGTCCGCGCCAGACCGACGCGTTTGCGCATTCCCCCGGAGAGCTCGGCCGGCAGCTTGTTGATGACGACGTGCGGATCGAGGTTGACGTCCTCGAGGGCGCGGCAGACGCGGCGGAGGACCTCGTCCCGGCCGATCTCTTTCTGGACCGCGTCGGGCACTCCCTGCATGAGATTCTCGTAGACCGTCATCGAATCGAAGAGCGCTGCGTTCTGGAAGACGTATCCGACCTGCCGGCGGACGCGCACGAGCGTTCGCATGCCGCCCGCATAGACCGATGCGCCGTCGATGAGCACGTCTCCGCGATCGGGCACGATCAAACCGATCGTGGTCTTTAGCAGAACGCTCTTGCCGGTCCCGGACGGTCCGACGATGGCCAGCGTCTCGCCGTCTTCGACGGTAAGATCGACTCCCTTGAGGACCGGAACGTCGAAGCTCTTGTGGATGTCACGATACTCGATCATCGCTTCTTGCTTGTCGTAGCCCGCCCCTAGTTGAGCAGAAGAGGAGGAAACATGGCGTCCGTGACCCAGATCGCGATGATCATGAAGACGACGGAAGCGGTTGTGGAACGACCCACGCCCTCGGCGCCTCCGCGAGTAAGGAAACCCATATGCACCGAGATGACCGGTATGATGAAGCCGAACGCGAGCGCTTTGAAGAGAGAGTAGAACAAATCCCAGTTGTGCCAGAACATGCGCGCGCCATAGAGAAATGAATCGATGCCGAGGCCCATGGTGGCGCGCGCCGAAATCATTCCGGATAGAAATCCGACGCCGTCCGCCGTGCCGACAAGGAAAGGCATCGTCAGAATGCCGGCGATGATGCGCGGCGCCCCCAGCACGGCCACTGGATCGCGACCGAGGGAGTGAAGGGCGTCGATCTGCTCCGACACCTGCATCGTGCCCAACTCGGCGGTGATGCGCGCGCCGACCCGGCCGATGAGGACGATGGCCGTGAGCGCCGGGCCCAGTTCGAGGATGATCGTCGAGGTGACGACGCTGCCGACGATATAGAGAGGGACCGCCCCGGAGACTTGATAACCGCCCTGTTGGGAAGAGATGACGCCCGTGAGCACGGCGGTGATGACGACCAGCGGCAGACTCTGGACGCCGATCGAGTAGGTTTGAGCGATAACGTCGCGAAACCCGACTCGGCCCGCGAACGTGGAGACGGCCGAGCGCCAGACGAGCAAGCCGATGCCGCCGGCATGGCGCGCGATGGACTCGCCCACGCGTCCAAAGACAATGAGGAAATCGAGGATGCGTCGAATGCTCCAGTTCATGACATGCCAATTGCCTCGGCGGGACCCTGTCGCCGCGGATGATGATAGTCTCTCCGCGACGTCTATTCTAACTCAAGCGGCGCCGCGCTTACTCCACGAAGGTCACCTTGTTGATCTCACGCAGCGACGTGGCTCCGGCGAAGACCTTTTCCAGCGCGGCTTCCCGTAAGAAAGTCATGCCCTCTTCGCGCGCCGCCTGCTTGATTTCGGCGGCGGGACGCCTTTCGAGAATCATCTGTCGGATGCGATCGGACATGTCGAGCAACTCGGCCACCGCCGTGCGGCCGGCGAAACCCGAGTAGTTGCACTCCTCGCAGCCAACGGGCTCGTAATACGTCTGTTCACCGTAAAATTCGGGATTCAGGCCGGATTCAACGAGCATCTGAGGCGACTGGACCGTCGCTCGCCGGCAACTTCGGCACAGCAAACGCACGAGACGCTGGGCCATGAGGCAGTTCAAGGCCGAGACGAAGTTGTAGGGCTCGACGCCCATGTGAATGAAACGTCCGATCACATCGAAGACGTTATTGGCATGGACGGTGGTGAAGACCAGATGGCCGGTCAGGGCCGACTGAACGGCGATCTGCGCCGTCTCCGGATCGCGCACCTCGCCGACCATGATCTTGTCGGGATCGTGCCTCAGGATGGAGCGCAGGCCGCGCGCGAACGTCAAGCCCTTCTTTTCATTGACCGGCACTTGCGTGATCAGGGGTATCTGGTATTCGACCGGATCCTCGACGGTGATGATTTTTTCCTCCGGCGTGGCGATCTCGGAAAGCGCCGCGTAGAGAGTCGTCGTCTTGCCGCTGCCCGTGGGTCCGGTGACGACGACCATGCCGTAAGGCTCGGTGATGTACTTGCGCAGCTTGCGCAGTTCCGTTTCGGAAAAGCCGAGCACGTCCAGGCGCAGATCACGGAAGGCCGCATTCAGAGATTCCTTGTCGAGAATACGAATGACGGCGTCCTCGCCGTGCAGCGAGGGCATGATCGAGACTCGGAAATCGATCGTGCGGCCCTTGACGCGCAGGCGGAAACGACCGTCCTGAGGCACGCGCTTCTCGGCGATGTCCAGTTCGGCCAGCACTTTAATGCGGCTGATGATCATGCCATGATGACGCTTGTCGAGCGGCTCGATGGCGGGGTAGAGCACTCCGTCGACGCGGTATTTGGCGAGAACCTCGCGATCCTTGGTCTCGATGTGGATGTCGGAGGCCCGGCGCTCGATGGCGCCGAGAACCAGGGAATCGACCAGCCGGATGATGGGATGCTCGGCCGGCAGCGTTTTGACCTCGAGCGTGTCCTCGTCCTCGCCGTCCGTCACGAATTGTAGGCGGAGCGACTCGCTGGCCTGTTGCAAGAGTATTTCGCCGCCGCGTTGCTTTCTCAGGATCTCGGCCACGCGACCGGCGGGGGCGATCACCGCGTCGATCGGCCGATCGAGGAGGAACTCCAGCTCATCGACGGCGAGGATGTCGTCGAGGTCGCCGAAGGCGACCACGATGCGGTCGCTGTCGGCGCGAATCGGAACGCAACCGTATCGGACCATCAGATCGACGGGCGCGCGCGTCCATAGCTCGCCGTCCTCCGGCGGATTCTCGATCGGATCGAAGGGCAGCCGCCAGCGAGCCGCCAGATTCAGGGCGCGCTCCATATCGTCTTTATGTGGCGCGGAGACGGATTGATCCGGGCTCGCCATTCCGGCGATGGTAGCACGACGAAGAGGGACGGCGGCCGGTTCGAGATCGCGCGCCTCCTCCTCCGGAATATTGACAGCCTGGGCATCGCCGGCGTAATGTTAGTGGTGTTAACATTGGCGGCTGTGTCGCGGCCCGCCGGACGAAATGACGCGACCTCATCGAGTCGGACAGGTCTGTGGGCGGACATGGATATGGGATGCATGCTTCAGACAACCGGAAACGGGCGCGAATGCCATGGGAAAGTTCATGACGGCCCGACGAGCGCCGGCGTCGAAACCGTTGTCGACTTGTCGGCGCACTGGACAGTCGCGTATTCTGCTGCGATACTGGAGATATATGTCCGTGGGGCGTCTTGGCGCCGGCACGGACCCTATGCGGTCCAGGTTGCAGGGCAACCGGGATGCCATTCGCCAATCATCCAACCGGCCGCGAGGCCGCGTTCATTTCTGAAGGAGATCTCAAGCTGAGAGTCACTGTCGCTGTCTTCATTGTTGGATCCGCGCTCGTTCCAGCGCACGGAGTTCGGGCTCAATCGAGCCCGTCAAGGTGGTCGCTTCAGCAGGCGATCGACATGGCGCTTGCGGCCAATCCGGACGCTCGCCGAGCGCGCGAGAAGATCACGGAGCTCAGGCACCAGATCCGAGCGGTGCGGTCCCGCGCCTTGCCCAAGCTCGATCTGACGCTGTCACTGTCCCATATTCACGACCCGGGCCTGCAGAACAGCCCGAATTTCTCAGGCGGCGGCGATTTCTTGCCGCCCTCGCTTTTCGGCGCGATCGAGTATAACAATTACGCGTATCGATTCGATCTCGAGCAGCCGATCCTCTCCTTCGGCCGCGTCTCTCATGCGCTCGGCGCCGCGCGCGAGGAGATGGCCGGAGTACGCGAAGACGTGCGCGCCGTCGAGCGCCGCGTGGCGCGCGACGCGGCTCTGGCTTACTACGACCTGCTGCTCGCGCGGGAGCGCCTGCGGGTGCTCGAATCGGAGCGCGTGGCGCGCGCGCGCCAGCTCGACGGCGTCAAGGCGCGTTTCGAGCTGGAAGACGCCACGCGTCTCAATCTGCTCACGGCGCAGGTGGCCCTGGCCAATCTCCAACCGCGGATCCTGGCCGCCGAGAGCGGCGTTCGCGTCGCCGCCGCGCGGCTCAATGAAATCCTGGGTCGTCCTGTGACCGCGGGGATCGAGCCGGCGGACGCGTTCGCGCTGCCTGACCCGCTGCCGGCCGTTCCCTCCGTCGAGACGCTGATCGAGCTCGCCGATCGCGGGCGCCCGGAGCTCAAACGGTTCACGCTCAACCGCAGGGTATTGCGCGAGGCTCAGGGCGTCACGCGGGCCGACGTTCTTCCCGAGATCACGGGCAACGCCTCCTTCGGCGTGAGCACGTTCGAGCGCGGGAATCTCACGGATCTCGATTTACGTTCGTGGAGCTTGGGAGTCACGCTGAGGTGGCGGTTTTTCGACGGCATGCAAGCCGCGGGAACGATCGCGCAGTATAAGTCGCAAGCGCGGCAGTCGGAGCTTCAGGAGGCTTCTTTCCGCGCCGACATGACGCGAGAGCTGGAGCGCGCGGCGGGAGATTGGCGGAGGGGACTCGAGGCCGTTCGCGCCGCGCAAGCGGCCGTGGAACAGGCACGGGAGGCGGAGAGTCTGGCCGAAGAATCATTCAAGTGGGGCGCGGCCACGATCCTCGACATTCTCGAAGCCGAACGCGGCATGCGCCAGGCCGAGCTGAACCACGCGGAGGCTTGTCATGTGGCGTTGACCGCTATCGCGGAGCTGAAGTACTTGATCGGCCTGCGCGCCGATGCACGCATCGACGCCGGCGAGGCGACGGAGACCGATGCGGGAATTACGGAGGACAAGCAATCATGAGATTCGGTTTTTTGCATGGAACGTCGATCGCAATCGCGCTCGTTCCGCTGGCCTTGACTCTCTCATCCTGCGGCTCCGGAGGGAGCGCGTATAACGATCCGGGTCGTACGAAAGCGCCGCTCATCAATGTCATGGTCGAGAAGGTCGAGTCACGCAGCCTGACCGACCGCGTCGAGCTTTCCGGCCGCCTTGATCCCTGGATCGACGTGAACGTTTCGACCGAGCTGGGAGGCGTCGTGCAACACGTCGGATTCGATCAGGGCCAACGGGTGTCCGCCGGTCAGGCGCTGGCGCGCGTGGGCACGGATCTGATGCAAGCGTCCTTTGACGAGGCCGAGGCCGCTCGGCGCGCGGCCGAGGCCGCCTTCACCAAGACGCGCGAGTTGTTCGAGCGGCAACATGTTCCGCGTCAGGAGTTGATCGCCGCCACGTCGCAGTTCGAGGCCGCCAAGGCGCGCGCGGCCCTGGCGCGTCTGCGCCTCGAGCGCTCGATCATCAAGGCGCCGATCGCGGGCGTCGCCGTGACGCGCGAAATCGATCCTGGAGAAGTGCTGGCGCCGGGCGCTCCGATCACGGTCATTCACCGACTGGATCGTTTGAAGGCCAAAGCGGGCATCCCCGAGAACGACATCGCCGCGTTTCGCGTCGGCGGCGAAGCGGCGATCACCGTGGACGCCTATCCCGACAGAGCTTTCGCGGGTCGTGTCACCTTCATAGGAAGCGCCGTCGACGGCACGACGCGCACGTTCCCGATCGAGGTCGCGATCGACAATCCCAAGGGCGAGCTGCGTTCGGGCATGATCGCGCGCGTCGCGCTCGTGAGGCAACGCTTCGAAGACGTCGTCGTCATCGACCGCGATCTCATGCAGGAGCGTGATTCCGGTCCGGTGGCGATCGTTCTTGAAGGCCATGAGGCCAGAGTGCGCCAGCTCACGCTGGGGGCCAACGAGGGCAACCGCGTTCACGTGCGCGCGGGTCTTTCTCCCGGGGAATGGCTGATCGTCAAGGGCCAGCGCGGTCTGATCGACGGCCAGGCGGTGAACGTCGTGGAGCGCCGCCAGTGAGGTTGACCGATTACGCCATCCGGCATCGTCTGACCGTCTATGTGCTTATAGTTCTCATCGCCGTCGCCGGCGTGGGCGCCTACAGCTCTCTGCCGGTCGAATCGTTCCCCGAGATCAAGATTCCGTTGATCCTAGTGTTCACCTCGTATTCGGGCGTGAGCCCCGAGGACATGGAGTCTCTCGTCACGCGCCGGATCGAGACCGAGATCCGAGGCATCACCGGCATCAAGGAGATCAGCTCAACGTCGAGCGAGGGCTTCTCGAGCATTGCCGTCGAGTTCACGCCGGAGGTGGATCTCGACACCGCGCTGCAGAAGGTGCGTGAGAAGGTCGATCGCGCCAAGAGCCAGTTGCCGCCCGACATCGACGACGATCCGCGCGTCCAGGACATCGACGTGACGCAGATACCCGTCATCGTCGTCACGCTATCAGGGGAGGTCGGCCTGGTTCAGCTAAAGGAGATCGCCGAGGATCTGAAGGACGATATCGAGGCCATCACCGGCGTCAACCGCGTCGAGATCATCGGCGGCCGGGAACGCGAGGTGCACGTCTTCGTCGACCCGCGGAGGCTGAGCTACTACGAGCTGAGCTTGAACGACGTCGTTGACGCAGTCGCCCGCGAGAACCTGACGATGCCCGGCGGCGAGATCGACGTCGGACAGCTCAAGTACCTCGTGCGCGTTCCGGCCGAGATCGAACAGCCGCGCGAGATCGAGAATTTCGTCGTCAAAGTGCGCAACGGCGTGCCGGTTCACGTTCGCGACGTGGCCCGGGTCGCTTACGGCTTCGAGGACGAGACCTCGCGCTCGCGTTTGAACCGTCAACCGGCCGTCTCGCTCACGGTCGAGAAGCGCACCGGCGTGAACATCATCGGCGTGACCGACGCGGTCAAGGCGGAGCTTGCGCGGCTGAAGGAGCGGATGCCGGCCGGCGTGAACGTGACGCTCGTGGGCGACCAGTCGATCGAGATCCGTAACATCGTCTCGGAGCTGGAGAACAACATCATCGCCGGACTGTTGCTCGTCGTCGCCGTGCTCATGGCCTTTCTTGGACTTCGCAACTCGATTTTCGTGGGCGTCGCCATTCCGCTGTCGATGCTCATCACATTCGCCGTGATTCAAGCCCTGGGGTACACGCTCAACATGATCGTGCTCTTCAGCCTGATCCTGGTCGTCGGCATGCTCGTCGACAACGCCATCGTCATCGTCGAGAACATCTATCGCCATCGGGAGGAGGGCATGGACGGCCCGAGCGCGGCCTCGCGCGCGACGGCGGAAGTCGCCATGCCTGTCATCGCCTCGACTTTGACGACCGTGCTGGCCTTCGCGCCGCTTATGTTCTGGCCCGGGATCGTGGGCGAAGTCATGTCGTATCTGCCGATCACCGTCATCATCGGCCTCTCGGCCTCGCTCGTCGTTGCGCTCATCTTCAATCCGACGCTGTGCGCCTATTTCATGAAGGCGCCGACGCCGAGGTCGAACGGCGAGGTCCATCACGAAGGCCGGTTCCTCAAGAGGTATCGAAAGCTGCTCGCCTGGATTCTCGATCAGGCCGCGGATCATGGAAGCGCCGGCTGGTTTACGCGGAACTGGCTGCTCATGACGGCATTCGGCGTTTTCCTGGCTTCAGGCATGACTTTCGGAATGATCGCGTTCGTGATCGCGAAACATGCCGCGACGCTAGAGAAGATCGCGGCGACTTTCATCCTGCTTTCCTTGCTGGCTTTCCTCGCCCAGGGAGTCTGGTGGCTTGCGGCGGCGATCGCCTCTCGCTTCGCGAGTCGATGCCTGGTCTGTCTGTCCGACCGGAGGGCCGGGATCATCTGGGGTATGAGCGCGGTTCTCGTCGCCAGCGTGGTCTTGTACGGCGTGCTCGGCAGCGGAGTCGAGTTCTTTCCGGAGATGGATCCGTCTGAGATCTGGGTCGACGTCGAAACGCCCAGCGGCAGCAATATCGAGACCTCGGACGAGATCGTGCGGGCGATCGAGGAGCGAACGAAGGACACGCCCGACCTGGAAAACGCCATTGCCAACGTCGGATCGCTCGGCGTCTCGATTAACGACATCAGCGTCGGCGGCTCGGTCGGAACGCAAAGCCGTGTCACGCTGGACCTAGTCGAGCACAAGCATCGCGCGCGCAGCTCGAGACGAACGCTGGAGGAATCCCGGATCAAGCTCGCCGATCTGAGCGGCGCCGAGATCAAGGTCGACAAGCCTGAGCAGGGGCCGCCGACCGGAAAGCCCGTCACTGTGCGCGTCATCGGCGACGATTTCCGCGTTCTCGGGCGTCTCAGTCGCGAGATCCAGCGTGGAATCCGCAAGGTGCCGGGTCTCGTCAATCTCGACGACGACTTCGACGAGGGCAAGCCCGAAGTGCGCATACAGGTGCGCCGCGTCAATGCGGCCGTGGCCGGCGTCAACACCCGCGCCATCGCTTCCACCGTCCAGACGGCGATCCGGGGGAACGAAGTCTCGACGTATCGCATTGGAGAGGACGAGTACGACATCCGTGTGCGCCTGACGCCCAAGAGCCGCGTCTCGGTCGAAGAGCTGGGCAACCTCACCGTTCCCGACGAAGACGGCGTTCCGATCCCGATCCGGACGCTCGCCGACATACGGACCGGCGTCGGGCCGGCGGCCATCCGACGCATCGACCTCAAACGAGTCGTGACCATCGAGGGCGACGTGGTTCGCGCCAGAGGGCGCACTGAGGATTCGGTGCGCGCGGACGTCCAACGCATTCTCGATGCCATGGAATGGCCGGGCGGCTACCGGTGGGAGTTCGCCGGCTCAAACCAGGAAGAGGACGAGGCGCAGCAGTTCCTGCAACGGGCGTTCGTCGTCGCCCTGCTATTGATCGCGCTCGTGCTCGTGACGCAGTTCGACAGTCTCATTCTTCCGGTGACGATCTTGCTCTCCATCGTTCTTTCGCTGATCGGCGTGTTCTGGGGGCTGATTCTCACGGTCACGCCGTTCGGTATCATCATGACCGGCATCGGAGTCATATCGCTGGCCGGCATCGTCGTCAATAACGCCATCGTCTTGTGCGATTTCGTCGTCCAGCTAAGGCGCCGCGGCATGTCCAAGACCGAGGCGGTCATCGAGGCCGGCGCGATTCGTATGCGGCCCGTGCTCCTCACCGCGGTGACGACGGTGCTGGGATTGATACCGTTGACAGCCGGCATCAACATCGGATTTCTTCAAGGCACCATCGAACTCGGCGCGGACTCTTCCAAGTTCTGGGGTCCGATGGGCGTCGCGGTCATCGCCGGACTGACCGTCGCGACAATCCTCACCCTGATCGTCGTTCCGGTGACCTATCATTCGCTTGAAGAAGTTCCGGCAATGGCAATGAGGCATGGAATGAGGTTTATTAAAAGACGCCGATATGGCGATTCATTGAAGAACGATAAGTAGGCACGAGTCGGCAATTTGTCAGTAACGCGGCGGATAGTACAGATCAAGAAAAACGGCATTCTCATAGTACAAAATCTGCGACATGTCAATTAAAAGTCGGGCAGTGGTTTCTTCTTCCAAGAGTCGACGATGAACTGTTTGGTTTGCGACAGATCAGTCGTAAGGCACGGGAGATTTTGCACACGCGCCTCAGTCGGCTTGATCCACCTGGCCGCGAAGAAAACGACTCCGTTGGCCAAAAGAACGATGAGCAGCATCCGGATTCCGCCGGTCCAGATGAGGGCCAGGCCAATGAGCAACGACATCCCGAGAAAAACGATCTGAAGAAGAGCCATGTACATCTGAGATCTGGCGAGCCGTCGAAAATCCGAGATGTCTTTCTGGCTTCCGATGGAAGGATGGGCGTCGAGGAAATCGTCAAGCTGCTTTTTGGCGCAGACGCAATGAACGAGGGCGGCGGCATTGAGAAGAATGTAGAGGAGAAGCACTGAAAGCCTCCATACATCAATTGTAGACGAAGACCGGAACGATAAAAATGCGTTTCTGAGCAGTTCAAGCGCCGCAAGCGCCCGAACGGAAAGCCGTTCCGTATCCTGCTATAAGACTGTCACTTCTTCCAATTCTTCGGGCGAAGCGAACGTACGGCGGCGCCAGCGCGCCACATTTCCGAATCGTGCATTTCTTTGAGCTCGGCGTCGAGCTTGTTCTTGTAGTCGGGAGCGCTGTTGGACTTGAGCACGATGCGCGTCTCCTCGCCCTTGACGACGGACTGATAGAGACGAGCGAACACCGGCTCAACGGCCTTGCGGAACTCGTGGCGCCAGTCGAGAGCTCCGCGCTGGGCGGTGGCGCTGCAATTGGCGTACATCCAGTCCATGCCGTTCTCGTCGACGAGACGGATCAGGCTCTGGGTCAGCTCTTCGACGGTCTCGTTGAATGCCTCGGACGGCGAGTGTTCGTTCTTGCGCAACTCGTTGTACTGAGCTTCCATGATGCCGGCCAGGGCGCCCATGAGCACGCCGCGCTCGCCGGTCAGATCGCTGTGGACCTCTCGCTCGAAAGTCGTGGGGAAGAGGTATCCGGAGCCGACGGCGATGCCGAGCGCGATCGTGCGCTCACGCGCGCGGCCCGTGGCGTCCTGAAACACGGCGAAGCTCGAGTTGATGCCGCTGCCGTCCAGGAAATTTCGCCGTACGCTCGTGCCTGAGCCTTTGGGCGCGACCATGATCACGTCGACGCCGGCGGGAGGGATGACGCCGGTCTGGTCCTTGTAGACGATCGAGAATCCGTGAGAGAAATAGAGCGCGTCGCCTTTCTTGAGACACGTCTTGATCTTCGGCCAGGTCGCCATTTGCGCCGCGTCGGAGACGAGGTACTGGACGATCGTGCCCTTCGCGGCCGCTTCCTCGAGGGAGAAGAGCGTCTCTCCCGGCTTCCAGCCGTCTGTGATCGCCTTGTCCCAGTAGCGCTTGTCCTCGGGCAACTGTCCGATGATGACGCGGATGCCGTTATCGCGCATGTTCAGCGCTTGCGCCGGGCCCTGCACTCCATAACCCAGCACGGCGACGGTCTCGTTCTTCAGGGCTTCGCGCGCTTTCGCAAGCGGGAACTCGTCGCGCGTGACGACGTCTTCTATGGTTCCGCCGAAATCGATCTTGGCCATGCTCAAGCTCCAATCTTAAAGGGGTCGGTCGCCGATTCCAGAGAACCGTGGCCGTGAAGAAGGTTACGTCCTTGACGGGGCTCTGTCAATCCGAATGCGACGATCGTGAAGGGTCGGATGGGAACCGCGGTGTCGTCGAGGGCGATGCATGATTCGCGCGCCGCGCGGCTCGCCAGCGGCCCGGGACGTACCTGCGAACCGATGATCTGTCATAAACTACTCGGTGGTGCATTCCGGAAATCAAGCGCCCGTCCGGCCGACGAATGAATCCGCCGGAACAGGTGTCTCCATCACGTCGGAATCCGTATGTCCGGCGTTATCGATCGGGCGCCCGCGCCTTATAAGGCGATGCGCAGGCAAAGCCGCCGCGCTCGTGGGCGTGCTCGTCATGGCCCTCGTCGTGTTGAATGCGATGAACCTGCAGCAATGGAGCCACGGCGGCGTCGCGTCCATGCCATGGATTGCGCTGCTCCTCTCGATTCTCTCTCTGGCCGGCATCGTCGGATTGGCGTTCTTTCTCAAGGCCGCCGGACGATGCGCGGAGGCCGATCATGCGCATGTACGGCGCCTGACCGCGATACTGGATGCGCAAGCTGAGGGGATGATCGTCCTGTCGGCGGACGGCAAGATCACGGCATGCAACAAGGCGGCGGCGGACATCCTCGGCGCGCCTTGCGAGGCGTTGATCGGACGGGCATTGCCGCCTGACGGATGCCGCTTCATACGCGATGACGGCTCGTTGCTGATGGACGAGCGGAATCCGATATTCAACACGCGCAGCTCTGGCGCGCCAAGTCGCGGCGCGGTCATCGGCGTGCAGCGGCCGGACGAGTCCCTGGTCTGGCTGTCCATATCTTCGATGCCGCTCTTGTGCGCCGGAGGGGAGAAACCGTGCGGCGTCGTCTGCACGTGCGCGGACATCACGGACCGGCGGCAGTACGAGCTGGCCATCATGGCGCGCGAGGCCGAGCTGCGGAGGGTGGTCGCGAGCGCGCCTCTTGTTCTGTGGTCGGTGAATCGACATCAACGTCTCACGAACGCTTTCGGAGAAAACATCTCGGACGGCGCGCGCTGGGCCGATTTCGTCGGAAGGCCGGCGACGGAGCTTTTTCCCGATGACCAGGGCTTCCCGGAAGACCTGTCCCGGGCGATGGCGGGCGAGAGGTTCACGACGTTCATCAGGAGCCGCGGCTTCGTGTTCGAGACGCGTTTCTACCCGAATCGCGACATCAACGGCCTGGTCGTCGGAGCGAGCGGGGTGTCGATCGACGTCACGGCGCGTTTTCGAGCCGAAGCGGAGCAAGCCGGATTGCGGGACGCGTTACGAGAGGCGGCCGAGGAATGGCGCGCAACATTCGACGCGATCGATTTCCCTCTGCTCGTGGTCGCGCACGACGGCAGAGTGCGGCGGATCAACCGCGCCGCGCAAGCCTTGTGGAACAAGCCGTTCGAGAAGATCGTCGGCGCGCGCCTTCCGAATCCGGACCAGGGAGCGCCCTGGAACGTCGTCTCCCGTTCCGTTGAGCTTTTCCGTGAAACCGGCTTGTCGGTGACGACGCAGGAACACGATGAAGCCGGCGAGCGATACTGGGACGTCACCGCGAGCCCCTTCAGCGACGCGAACGGCGGCGCGGGAGGCGTAATCATTCTTGTCCGGGACGTCTCGCGCATCGTCGCGCTTCGCGAATCGTTGCGACAGAGCGAACGGATGTCCGTGATGGGCCAGCTCGTCGGCGGCGTCGCGCACCAGGTGCGCAACCCACTTTTCGGCATCTCGTCCACGCTAGACGCTTTTGACGCCGAGTTCGGAGAGAGCACCGAGTTCCGCGAGTACTCGGAGATGTTGCGCCATGAAGCGCGGCGTCTCTCGACGCTGATGAACGATCTGCTCGAGTACGGCAAACCGGCGTCCACGACGCGCGCCAAGGGATTGATTCGCGACGTCATCCTGGGCGCGGCGCGGTCCATGGACGCGTCCGCTCGTCAAGCCGGAGTCGAGCTGGACGTGTCCCTTCCCGAAGATCTCCCGGCGCTTCAGATGGATCGGCGTCGTATCGAGGAAGCCGTCGGCAACTTGATCGAGAATGCCGTTCAACACTCGCCTCGCGACGGAAAGGTCCGCATCTTCGCCCGTGTCGAAGTCGTCGACGGCAATCCCGCGGTTCTTTGCGGCATCGAGGACGCCGGTCCCGGGTTCCGGCCGGAAGACATGCGACGTTTGTTCGAGCCTTTCTTCAGCCGTCGAAGCGGAGGAACCGGTCTCGGACTCTCGATCGCGCAACGCATCATCGACGATCACGGCGGCAGAATCGTCGCCGACAACCGCGCCGAAGGCGGCGCCGTCGTGACGATAACGCTGCCGCTGCGGTCGCCGGCGAGGACAGGGAGCAAGTCCAGTGCCTGAACATACGCTTCTGGTGGTCGAGGACGAGGCGATCGAACGCGAAGCGATTCGACGCTTTTTCAAGGCGAAGGGCTATCAGGTGCTCGAGTCCGGGAACGCATCGCGGGCCGAGGAGCTGTTTCGCGCCGCCTATCCCGAGATCGTGATTCTCGATTATGCGCTTCCCGACCGGGACGGAATCGAAGTGTTGCGTAGACTGCATGAAGCGGATCCGACGGTGCCGGTCATCATTCTGACGGGACACGGCTCGATCGATCTGGCGGTTCGAGCGGTCAAGGACGGCGCCGCGCAGTTCCTCACGAAACCCGTGGAGCTGCCGGCGCTGCAGGTGATCGTCGAACGATTAATCGAGAACAGACGCAACCATCAGCTCACGCTCGCCGGGAGAGCGCGGCGGTCGCGCGAGACGCTGGATCCGTTTCTGGGAGAAAGCGCGGCGATTCGAGCGCTGGCCGAAAGAGCGCGTCGCGTCGCGGCATCCTCGGTGCCGGTGCTGATACAGGGCGAGACCGGCGCCGGCAAGGGCCTGCTCGCGAGCTGGATTCACGAGAACGGACCGCGCGCAACGGAGACGTTCGTCGATCTGAATTGCGCCGGTCTCGCGCGGGAGTTGCTCGAGACGGAGCTGTTCGGGCACGAGAAAGGCGCTTTTACCGGAGCCGTGGCGGCCAAGGTCGGCCTGTTCGAGATCGCCAATCGCGGCACGCTGTTTCTGGATGAGATCGGCGACGTGACTCCCGAAATTCAGGCCAAGCTGCTGAAAGTCGTCGAGGAACAGCGATTTCGACGGCTGGGAGACGTCAGGGACCGGCAAGTGAGCGTGCGATTGATCGCGGCGACGCACCATGATCTCGCGCGCCGAGCGCAGGAAGGGACGTTTCGCAGCGACCTTCTTTATAGAATCAACGTGATACCTCTTCATCTTCCGCCGCTGCGTGAACGGGGACGAGACGTCATCACTCTGGCGAATCTTCTTCTGGCGCGTTGCCGCGCCGAGATCGGACGTTTCGACGTTCGCCTGTCGCCGTCGGCCGAACGCGCGCTCGAAACGCATCACTGGCCCGGCAACATCCGTGAGCTGCGCAACGTGATCGAGCGCGCTGTGCTTCTCGGGCGCGGCGCCGTTCTGGAGGCGGACGACTTGGAGATCGACGCGCGACACAAGGTCATGGGGCCGCGTCCGGACGAGATGAGCCTGAAGGAGGTCGAGCGACGTCACATTATCGATGTCCTCGCCAGCCAGAAAGGCGAGGTGGCGGCGGCATCGTCGATTCTTGGCCTGTCGCGCAGCGCGCTCTATCAAAAAATCCGGCGGCACAAGATTCCGGCGCCTAGGGCGGTGTCGGAGGCGCGGAAGGACAGGGGGAAGGCGGCGGGATAGCTCCGGCGCGCGGGATATAATATAGAAGGCGTTTATGGCGACGCTCGCATGAAAAAAGACGCTTCTTGGAACGGCGATGGCGCGCCCGCTCGACGGAGCATCCTGGTCATCGATAATGAGCGCACGATACTTTTCTCCCTGAGACGCTATCTCGGACTGCAGGGCTTCGCGGTCGACTGCGCGACGAGTTGGGAGGAAGCCGAAGAGCTGCTCGCGGATCGGCATTATGACGTCGTCATCACGGATCTTCGATTGAGCGGATCGGACGGCGTCGAAGGCATTGACATCATCGGTTACGTCGGTGATCGATCTCCGACGACGAAAACAGTCCTCTTGACCGCATACGGGACGCCGGCAATCCTCGATAGGGCGCACGCTCGCGGCGTATCGGCCATTCTCGCGAAACCTGTTTCCCTCGACGCCGTGCTTCAGACACTGAATTCGCTCCTGCGTGTGAACGAATAGAACCGCGGGGATCCCAAGACACGAAGTCGCGGCGATCGGTACGATTGAATGACCGCCACGGGCGGTTTTACGATGCAAGAAACCACTCGATTGACGCAACTCCATTCATTCCCGTTTTCGCGACCGCGGAGTCCCGTTTTCAAGAATGACGGATCCATTAGATTTTGTAACGTCGCGACATAACTTCTTTGTCGTCAGTCTGCTGGGCGTTTTCATCACGCGCCGGCCGGCGTGGCCGGCGGTTTGCATATAATCGATTGCGTGCGGGACGCGTTTAGACGACAAGCGGCGCATGAGGCGATCGATGAAGAAAAAGATCCTGATAGTGGACGACTCCAAGACCTCGATTTTCATGGTCAAGACGATTCTTCGCGGCGGGTCCTATGAGTTGCTGGAAGCAAACGACGGATTGCAGGCCGTGGAGAAGACGAAGGCCGCGCTTCCGGACCTGGTCCTCATGGACATGATGATGCCGAACATGGGCGGACTCGACGCGTTACGCGAAATCCGAAAGACAAGGATGACGCAGGACATTCCAGTGATCATGGTGACCACAAAAAGCGAGAGCGGAAGCGTCGAAAAGGCGTTCGAGATCGGCTGCAGCGGTTACGTGACGAAGCCGATCAACCAGGTCGTGTTGTTGGCCAGGGTCAGACAACTGCTCGCTTGAGATGGAGAACGCTTTGACGACCAGGCAGGGCGACGACATGCAATGCGTCCGGGAAAACGCACGGCGATGCGAAACGGAGCTCCTGTTGGAAAACGAGAGACTCAGAACGCGGATCGCGTTTTTTGAGACCAGCCGCGGCGAGAACGAGCGCCGGCTCGAGGCGGCCGAAAAACGCGCGGAGCTCGCCGACGCTCTGCGGGCCCTGGCTGGATCGCTCGAATCGGAGAAAGTGTGCGTTCAGCAGCAACTACGCGAGGCCCATGACGAGCTCGATCGGTATCGGAAGGAGCGGGCGGATTTGGAGGCGCGGTTGCTGAGCGCCGAAGAACGGAATCAGCGCATGGAGCGGGAATGCGGAGAGGCCGTGGCGCAAAGCTCGAACCTTGCGAATCTTTACGTGGCGAGCTGCCGGTTGCACGACACTCTCGACCGCGCGGCGGTTTTGGCGGCGATTCAAGAGATCATCATCAATCTCGTCGGTTCGGAGCAGATCGGCATCTTCGAGCTGGACGGCGATCAAGACATGCTGTCGCTCATCGATTCGAATGGAATCAATCCCGCGCGCTTCGCCGGATTGCGCGTGAAATCCGGCCCGATCGGCCGGACGGCGTGCTCCGGAGAAATCTACGTGTCGGACGACGCGAAGGAAGCGACACCCACGGCCTGCATTCCATTGAAGGTGGACGGGCGGGTCGTGGGCGTGATCGCGGTGTTTCAGCTTCTCTCGCACAAACCGGCTCTCGTGCCGCTCGATCATGAAATCTTCGAGCTTCTGGCCGCGCAGGCGGGAGCCGCCCTTTACTGCACGAAGCTTCATTTGAAGGAGCGGAAGGCGTCGGAACAGCGCTGCGAAACGGAGCGCTGCGAATGAAAACAGACGGCAAGGAGGATGGGTTGATGCTGACAAAGATGTCGATATCAAAGCAAAGTCGGATCCGGTGGTTCCGCGTTTCGTCGATCGCCATGGCGGCGCTTGCTCTGGCGATGCCGGGCTGGGCGCAGGACGCCGGCGGCAAAGTGGAGTTGCACGGCTTCGGCGGCTGGGCGTACGCCCAAACTGACGGTAACGGCTACCTGATCGGCAGCGAACAGGGCAACTACGACAACCTCGCTCTGGCCCTAAACGTCAATGCCATGGTGAGCGAGAAACTGACGATTGTTGGTCAGTTCGAACTTGAGCAGAGAGCAGGCTATAGCAAGGAAGAGCAGAGCCTGGAGTTCGCCTTTGCCGAGTGGAAGTTTACCGACGCATTGCGGCTTCGCATGGGACGAGTCAAGCATCCCTTCGGCCTGTACGGCGAGATCTTCAACGTCGGTACCCTGCGGCCATTCTACATGCTGCCTCAGAGCATCTACGGGCCGGAGAGATACACGGGGAACTCCGTTGACGGTCTGAGCTTTACAGGTGGTCACACGCTGAAGAACAACTGGGGACTGAGCTACGACGTCTATGGCGGGCGCATCTCAGGGAAGCTGCGCATCATCGGAGCAGGGTCAGAGCCAGCGGACCTGCAGATGGGCATGTCCGAGTCATCGTTCGTTTTTGAAGAAGTCGTCGGTGGACGTGTGATCATCCAACCCCCGATTGATGGATTGTCGTTTGGAGCGTCCGCCTATCGCGGAGTCGGCCAAAGCGCTGTTGGCACGGGCAGCACCGAGAAGGCCCTGTTGGGGCATGCCGAGTATCTGTCCGGCCCGGCCCTGCTCAGGGCTGAGTGGGGCACCATCTACGGCAATCCGATCAATCGAATCGAGGGCTTCTACGTTGAGGGCGCCTACATGGTGTGGAAGGGGCTACAGTTCGCGCTGCGATTCGACGGATGGGATGGCCATGTTAAGGACAAGGAGCTGTGGGCAACGATCGCTCCCTGGATCCTGAAAATCCAGGACAGCAACGACCTTGGAGTCGGCGTCAACTACTGGTTCAATCCCGGATTCGTGGTCAAGCTCAACTTCCACTCGGTCCGCGGCAACCGTTTCGCAATGCCCACCAATACCGACGTCTTGGACGCGGTTCCGGTCACGGGTGAGATTGAGCGGGACACCAAGATGATCGTCTTCGGCGCGCAGTTCAGCTTCTGAGAGAGGGGGAGATCATGAAAAGAGGAATGATCTTGCTCACGATGCTCGGATCACTGTTCCTGATAGGCGCGGCGCCCGAGACCAGCGCGGCCGATTTCAAGGTCGTGGTCAATGACGCCAATCCCATAGCGTCCATCGAAGCGGCGAATCTGGCGCAGCTTTTCCTGAAGAAACAAACGCGCTGGGACGACGGAAGCGCCGTAAAGCCGGTCGATCTGTCCGTGAATTCCTCGACTCGGGCGGTCTTCACGAAAAGGATCCACGGCAGGGACGTGAACGCGATCCAAAGCTACTGGCAGAAGCAGATTTTCTCCGGACGGGCGACGCCGCCTCCCGAGATGTCTTCAGACGCCGACGTGGTGGCGTTCGTGCGGATGCGCCCGGGAGCGATCGGGTATGTCTCGAGTGAAGCGGCCGTCGGAAAAGGCGTGAAGGTGGTGGGGCTCTCGGAATGAGAGCCTCGCCGCTTCTGAAAGGAGTCTGATCGTGATGCTGTCGAGGCTGAAATTCGGACAGAAGATGACGTTGCCCTTGTTGCTGGCGGCCGTGGCCTTGCTCTCGATCGTCGTGGTGACGATTCGCGCCGTGTCGGTCGCCAAGTCCGAGAGCAGCTTGATCGAGACCGGCTATTTCCCGGTCTCGGAGCTGAATCGCGACCTGACCGGCCTTCTTGAACGAATACAACGCGGTCTACAGGACGCGGTGGCTTCGAAGGACGAAGAGATGCTTTCCGAGGCCGATGAACTGCAAAAAGCGTTTCTGGAGCGGTTGCGTTCGGGAAGCGAGTTGGCGACGCTCGATGAGGGCGAACTGGAGGATCTGAAAAAAGCCTTCGGCGGCTACTACCGGCTGGCCCGGGCGACGTCGCGGCGCATGATGGCCGAGGAGACGGGCGTCGCGGTCTCCGAGTCGATCGAGTCGATGATGGCTCAATACACCGCGATCGAGAAATCGCTCGCCGATTCGACCGTCAAGAGCAAGAAAGAGATGCAGCGGGCGCTTCAAAAGGTGCGCGAGAAGCTCAACGATACGGTATGGATCGTTCTCGTCGTGAGTCTGACGGTTCTCGCGCTTTTGATCGGCCTTTCCGTCACCATCACTCGTTCGCTGACGATTCCTGTGCGCCACGCGGTCGCTGTCGCCGACCGACTCGCCGAGGGAGACATCAATACGGAGATCAAGGTGGAATCAAAGGACGAGGTCGGCCAGCTTTTGACCGCGATGGAGCGAATGGTGCGGTATTTCCAGGAGATGGCCAAGGTCGCCTCGGCCATCTCCATGGGGGACGTGAACCTGGCCGTCAAGGCGCGCTCCGAGCACGACAGCCTCGGCCGGGCGTTCGAGGCGATGAGCGCGTACTTGCGCGAAACGGCGGGTTTGGCCGAAGCCATCGCCTCGGGCAAGCTCCATGCGAAAGTCGAGCCGCGCTCGGACAAGGACGTGCTCGGAATGTCTTTTCACAAGATGCTCAGTCAATTGTCGCAGATACTCAGCGAAGTGCGGGCCGGCGTTCTGACCCTGTCCTCCGCGTCGTCGCAGCTTTCTGAAACCGCGCAGAATCTGGCGCGGGGCACGAGCGATCAGGCTTCCTCGATCGAAGAGACGACGTCGAGCCTCGAGGAGATGACGGCGTCGATCACCCAGGTCGCGAAGAGCAGCCGCGACATGGAGCAAATGGCGGTGCGAGGGGCCACTGACGCCGCGGAAAACGGCCGCGCCGTCAACGAGACCAGGGAGGCGATGAACACGATTGCCGCGAAGATTTCGATCATCGAGGAAATCGCCTATCAGACGAATCTGCTGGCGTTGAACGCTTCGATCGAGGCCGCGCGCGCTGGCGAGCATGGACGAGGATTCGCCGTGGTCGCCGGCGAGGTGCGCAAGTTGGCCGAGCGCAGTCAGGGCGCGGCGCGGGAGATCGGAGGTCTGGCGTCGTCGAGTCTGGGAGTCGCGGATCGTTCCGCGAAACTGATCGACGCGCTCGTTCCGTTCATTCAGAAGACGGCCGAGATGGTGCAGGAGGTCGCAGCCGCATCGGACGAGCAGTCCTCGGGCGTGTCGCAGATCAATCAAGCGATGGCGAGAGTGGACCATGTGACTCAACACGCCGCCGCCGCGGCCGAGGAGCTATCGAGCACGGCGGAAGAGATGTCGGCGCAAGCGCAATCGTTGAAACGGCTCGTCGGTTTCTTTCATCTCGATTCCGGATCGTCCGTCGAGACGGGCGTCGCGGCTCAGCTTGACGGGTCGCGCTTGGTGACGGAAAACGATAAGGCGTCGGAAATCGCGACGAATGATCGGTCCGGACGCCTGACGACGTCGGGGGGCGACGCCGTGGAACCCGGATTCGTTCGATTCTGACGGGAAGGAGTCGGCGCGATGGGCATCGTCGTCAGCCGCGAGCTGTTGAGCATCTTCCAGGCCGAAGCGGATGAAATCATCGGCCGGATGGAACAGTCCCTCATCGCCCTGGAGGGTCGTCCCGATGACGCCGAGCTGCTTAATACGATCTTCCGCGGCGCTCATACCCTGAAGGGAAACGCGGCGTCGTTGGGTTTCACGGCGCTGGCCGATTTTTCGCACGCCGTCGAGGACGTGCTCGATCGTCTCCGCGAGGGGCGCGAGGTCATGACCCCAGCGCTCACGACGCTGCTGTTACGCATCGTCGACGCGTTCCGAGAGATGCTGGCGGAACCGCAGACCCAGGGCTTTCATCTCTCCTCGAATCATCGAAAGCTGCTTCAAACGCTCGTTAAACACACGCCGAAGCGGACCCGCCGTGATCATGCGCCGATCGCCGATGCGAAAAGCATGACGGAGGACGTTACGGGAGACGTGACGACCAAGTCGGCGAAGAACGAGGCGGAAAGCGACGTTTTGAATTTCATCACGGCTGACGAGGATTCGAAATCGAACGTCCGTCATGACGCGTCTCGGACGTTGAGGGTCGATCGCGGCACGCTTGACGCATTGATGGATCTCGCGGGCGAAATCGCGATCGCCCGCGAGCGTCTCGACCATGCCTGCGAGGTCGTCGGATCCGCCGGCGCGTTTGTCAAGGAAACGCATCGAGAGGCGGACAATCTGTACCTCATGCTTCAAGACACGATCATCAGCGCGCGAATGGTTCCCCTGGGACCGACGTTCAGACAGCATGCGCGAACCGTGCGCGACTCCATGACGGAGCATGGCAAGCGCGCGCGACTGGTCATCGAAGGCGACGACGTCATGGTCGACGCCACCGTGATCGCGCACATCCGGGAAGCGCTGATTCACCTGATCCGTAACGCCATGGATCACGGAGTCGAGTCGCCGGACGCGCGCGTCGCATCCGGCAAGGACCCATGCGGCACGCTCACTCTACGCGCTCGCCGCGAGTCCGGACAGATCGTGATCGAGGTCGCTGACGACGGATCGGGCTTCGACCGCGAATCGATCAGAAACGCCGCGCGCGAGCGCGGTATGCTGCCGAAGGAACGAGAGCTGTCGAACAAGGAAATCGATCGGCTCGTGTTCGCCCCGGGATTCACGACTAGCGACGAAGTGACGAAGCTTTCGGGGCGCGGCGTCGGACTCGACGTCGTACGCCGAAACGTCGAGGCAGTACGGGGCGCCATCGAGGTTGAAAGCCGGCCGCGAGAGGGAACGACGATTCGAATTCGACTGCCGCTGACGCTTGCGATCATCGACGGCTTCCATGTGGTCGCCGGCGGGCGCACCTACGTGTTGCCGACCGAAACGGTCGTCGAGTGCCGGGAGCGTCCTCGGCGTGGATTGTCACCGGACGGCTTCGGTCTGACCGACCGCGACGGGCATTCGCTGCCTTTCATGAGGCTCTCGCGGCTCCTGGACATGGACGCGCCCGAGCCCGCGCGCGAGGATTTAATCGTCGTGGAGCAGAACGACGTTCAGGCCGGCCTCGTCGTCGATCGGATACTCGGCGCAATGCCGACCGTGGTCAAGACGCTGGGCCCTCTTTTCACGGAATTATCGCGGTACTCGGGCGCGACGATCCTCGGCAGCGGGGACGTGGCGTTGATCCTGAACGTGGAGAGCGTGTTGCGCTCGGCGCCGCGTCAAGCACAAGAGGTGGCCGAATGATCGCGCGCTTGCTCTGTTTTGATCTCGGCGCCGAGAGGTACGCCGTCGAAATGGATCGAGTGCAGGAGATCCATTCCGCCGCCGGCATCGTGCGTGTTCCATCGACGCCGCCGTTCCTGCGCGGACTGACGACATTCAGGGGAAAGCCGCTGCCGGTCGTCGATCTGGCCAGCAAATTCGCTCTGGGAGTCGAGGAGAACGCATTCGACGTCGTCGTGGCGGTCGTGGAAGCCCGAATCGACGGAAAAACGCGCCTCGCGGGCTTCCTCATCGGCGGAAGGATTCGCGAAATTGAGGCGTCCGAGGAAGAGATCGAAGCGCCGCCCGAGCTGGGCGGCGGGATCAGAGCGGAGTTCCTTCAAGGCCTTGTGCGCTTGGAAGACGGAGACGTTCTGATCATTGATCTGGAGCGAACGCTTTCCGCGACGGAAATCGAGGCGCTCGAGGGTTTGACGGCCGAACGCATGGCGCGTATCGACGACGCGCCCGACCATGTTGAGACCAAAGAACACGCAGTCGAGGAACGAATGAACGGGCGGGTCCCAACCGGGGAGGGCTCCGTCGAAGAATGCCTCGTGTTCGAGGTCGCCGGGATGGCGCTGGCGATCGGTCTGGGCCGGATCCGCGAGTTGATTCGCCATGTATCCGTCACGCCCGTGCCGGGCGCCCAGGACTGGATACGCGGCGTGACGAACGTGCGCGGCCGAGTGATTCCGATCATGGATCTCGCAAAGCGCTTCGGCTTGCCGCAGTCGCCGATAACGTCGCGCACCTGTCATCTCGTCATCGAGGTGGAGGTCGGCGGACAGCGTACCGACGTATGCCTCGTCGCCGACGAAGTTCGAGACGTCATGACGCTGGATCGCGAGGCGATCGAGCCTGCTCCACGAATCGGGACGCGTATCCCTCGGGAAAGCGTTCGCGGAACCGTGCGGTTCGGCGACGGTTTTCTCACGTTGCTGGACGTGGAGCATGTGCTGCCAATGCGCGCGACCGCCACGCCGATTTCGAATGCCCCGAGTGAGGAGACGCCTTGATCAGCGACGAAGACATGAGGCGCCGAGACGCTCCTCACGCGGAACAGCGGATTCGAGCGCTCACGAAATCGGAGTTTGCGCTCTTACAGGCCGAAATCTATCGGCAATCCGGCATATGCCTGCCGAACGGCAAGAAGGCGCTTCTGGCCGGTCGCCTTCGTAAACGCCTGCGCGCGTTGAATCTGCGCAGCTTCGGCGATTATTATCGCCTGACCAAACGCGATGAGGCGGAGCGGCGCACGATGCTTGATTGCATCTCCACCAATGAAACGCGCTTCTTCCGCGAGCCCCGCCATTTCGAGTTTATCGAGAGGCGCGTGATTCCAGAATGGATCGCGGCGGCCGAGAGGCGGCTTCGTTCGAAGCGCTTGAGGGTCTGGAGCGCGGCGTGCTCCACGGGAGAAGAGCCGTATTCCATAGCCATGGTTTTGCTCAAACACCTTGGCGCTTCGCATGACTGGAGCATCGAGATCCTCGCAACCGATATATCGACCCGGGCGCTGGAGAAAGCGCGCCAGGGACTCTGGCACATCGAAAGGGCGAGCGAGATACCCCTCGAATACCTGCAAGAGTACATGCTGCGTGGAACCGGACTTCGGGCCGACACGATGAAGGTCGGGCTTGAGGCGCGGGCCGTCGTGCGATTCGAGCGCTTCAACCTGCACCGTGACGTCCTGCGTGACGGCGAACGCTTCGATCTTATCTTTTGTCGAAACGTGCTGATGTACTTCGACGCTCCGGCGCGGGCCGCGACCGTAGAACGGCTCTCGGATCGACTGGCCGCCGGAGGTTACTTGTTCGTGGGTCATTCCGAAAGCCTGCTCTGCAGAGACGAACGACTGAACTGCGTCAAGCCGACGATCTTCGCTCGCGCGGATCGAAGAGCGCCGGCGACGCCGCGATGGTCGATGCTCGACACCGCGGGTATCGCATGAACGAGCCCTGGCGGCCGGCGGGCGCGCAGCCTCTCCGAAAGAATCTTATCCATGTTCTGGTCGTCGACGATTCGGCCGTCGTGCGCCGGATGCTCACCGCGATACTCGAGCGGACGCGAAGATTCGCGGTGACCGTGGCGTCGGATCCGATCATCGCCATGAAGAAAATGGCGCAAAAGCGTCCGGACGTCATTGTTCTCGATCTCGAGATGCCGCGCATGGACGGGTTGACTTTTCTCCGATGGGTGCGCGAGCATGACCCGGTTCCGGTCGTCATCTGTTCCAGTCATGTGGCGAGCGGCAGCACGAACGCCCTTCATGCGCTACGCGAAGGCGCCGTCGAGATCGTGGCCAAGCCGCGCTTCGGAGTCAAGGGATTTATCGAGGAATCGGCCATGATGCTGACCGATGCCATCCGTGGCGCCGCGCTGGCGCGCCATCAAAGACCGCAAATCTCGACGGCCGTCCTCAACGCGCTCTCGAAATCGGAGCCGCGCGCGGCGAGGAGATCCCGTCTGAACGTCCGAGATCGCGGCGTCGTGACGCTCGGCGCCTCAACGGGCGGCGTCGCCGCCTTGACGCACATCCTCGAGGCGATGCCTGAAGACGTTCCCGGGATCGTCGTGGTGCAACACATGCCTGAAGGATTCACGCGCGCGTTCGCCGATCAGCTCGACAAGACGTGCCGAATTCACGTCAAGGAAGCCGAGGACGGGGATGACGTGCTTACAGGCGGCGCCCTGATCGCTCCAGGCAACCGGCACGTCGTGCTCAAGCGCCAGGGGCGCGGCTATCGTGCGTTTTTACAGGCCGGACCGCTGGTTTCGCGTCACCGGCCGAGCGTTGACGTCCTCTTTCACTCGGCCGCCGTCGAGGCCGGACCGGACGCCGTGGGAGGACTATTGACCGGCATGGGCGACGACGGCGCTTCCGGCCTGCTCGAGATGCGACGCGCCGGAGCGGCGACGCTCGCGCAAGACGAGGCGACTTGCGTGGTATTCGGCATGCCGCGCGAGGCGATCATGCGTGGCGCTGCGGCAGCCGTCGTATCCCTGGGAGGGTTCGCGAAGGCGATCCTTGATCTGACGGTCGCGCACGCACGTCGCGGCGGCGATTCCTGATCAGCTCGACGATCGGCTCAGTGCGGGCTTGACGTCGCGAATGAAATGGGCGGTGCTGGTGAATCCCTTGATGTGGGAGCCGATCCAGGAACCGACCTCTTCGAAGATCGGGTCGGGGTGGATGCCAGCCGCGTAGGCCTTGCGATAGATGTGACCGAGCATCATCAGGTCGTCTCGAAAGTCGATCGAGAAATGACACTCGAAGAGCCCGGCCGCGATCAGGGCACGGCGCAGCAGCTCCACGTCCTTCGTCTTTTCGAGACGCGCGACGGCCCGAGCGATGTACCCTCCTCCGATGAGCTTCTGAAGCGACTTGCGCTCCTTGGCCGCCTGGATCAAGTCATCATAAAGACTACGAGGCAGATCCTTCAGCCCCGCGAAGATCGCATCGAGCAGAAGGCAGAGGTCGTCTTCGGCATCGTCTGGACCCGCTTCAGCGATGGCTTGCTGCTCAGCTTCGGAGAAACACACGCCCGCCTTCAGCAGGCGCGATAGTGCTGCGTAGAATGTATTCAACCACGCGGTACGCTGATCGCCAAGGTCCGTCAGTCGCGAAATAATTGCTCTGAATTCGTCCATCGCTTTCTCCAATCGTCCTCACTGGTCCGCCTCTTCGACGACGCTTTCGTTGTAACGAATCCACGCGCCCTCGCAGAGCGTACGAATCCAGGCTTCGATCTTGGTGTCCAGCTCCTTCTGATGCAACCGTTGCTCGATGTCCACAGACACCGATTCGAAGGACGGCTTCGGGCCGGTGCGAAAACTGGTCATCATATGCGCGTCGAACCGCGTCGTGCTCAATCCGGGAATTATAGGAATTTTTGATTTCGCGTTTCGCGCCAAGACGACGGGCAAATGGGCGGTTGGCGAGGATGACCAGGTCGTTTTTGCTGAAACCAGAGCGCTGGTATGTGTTTTCGTGACGTCTCTCCTGGCGTCTCAGTTGGACTCGACGCACGCCTCTCCCGCCGCGCCGGCCGAGGCGCCGTCGGACGAGCGGGCTATGCGGCAGCGGGCGGCAAGGATGGCGGGGCCCGGCTGGCACGGCCGCATCTTCAGAGATGATCGAGGATTATTAGTAACACTCCGCTCAATTATTGCAGTGCCTGGACTTGCTTGCTTCGCTGGGTTACGGTTTTGAGTCGCTGGAGGGCGGTCCGCTGGTCGCGGAAATGCCGGACTTCGTAGCCCGACATCCTGACGGCGCTGCCGCGCCCGGCGATTGATTGAAAGGAGCGGCCAATGGAATCGAGACACTGGCTGACGTGCTTGAAAGCGCGTGCCTGCTTGGCATTAACGCTCGGCTTCGCAGTCGGAGCTTTGCGCCTGGAGGCGCAGAGCCGCCTGTGCGACGAGCTGGCGGCCAGCCCGGACGACAAGCAGGCGGTCACGTCGGGAGTTCCGCATGACAAGCTCGACGGCGACGCGGCCGTGGTCGCGTGCCAAGCAGCGGTCGATCACGCTCCCGATGTCGCACGCTTTCGTTTCCAGCTCGGGAGGGCGCTCGCCAAACTAAGACGATTCGAGGAGGCTGTCCAGCAGTATCGCCGAACGCTGGATTTGGCGCCCGACCACGTGCTGGCCTCCGTGGCCCTGGGCCTGTGCTATATGAATGGTGAAGGGGTAAAACGGGACTACCGCGAGGCCATAAGATACGCTCGCCCCGCCGCCAAGAACGGGGATGCCTTCGCTCAGCTCGTGCTCGCTTTGGTTTACAACGATCAAAACGACGACGCCGAGGCGGTGCGCTGGTACCGCAAGGCATCGAAAAACGGCAATGCCCTCGCCCAAGAAAATCTGGGCCGTCGGTACATGCAAGGCCGAGGCGTCAAGAAAGACTACGCCAACGCCATGCGCCTCTCTCGCTTGGCCTTCGATCAAGGCAACACCAAGGCCGCGACGAGTATTGGTTTCATGTACCGCAATGGTTTGGGCGTGCGACAGGATTACGCCGAGGCGTTGCGCTGGTATGAAAGGGCCGCCGAGAGCGGCGATCTGTGGGCGGTCAACAACATCGGTAGCATCTACGAGAATGGCGACGGTGTAAAAAAGGATCTCGAAAAGGCGGCGGCCTACTATCGCAGAGCGGCGGAAGGAGGGGTCGACTTGGCTCGAAAAAATCTGGATCGACTTGTAAGCTCCGGCCAAGTGTTGCCGCCCGCTCCCAAGCCGCTCGTGTTGGAGCGCCCCCCGCAAACCGTAACGCCCGCCGCTCCGGTTGTCCAACCCACGGTATTGTCGCTGCAGGTCACGGCGGAGCCGGCGACGGTCCGGGTGGGCGAGGTGGTCGAGTTACGCCTCTCCTATGCGGTGCAGGCCGGGCCAGGTGAAAGCGTCCCCGTGAGGCAGATCTGGACGCTTTCGTTCGCAAGGCAAGCGTTGCCCAACTTTCCAGTCGAGCGCGAGGTTGCCCGTGCCAGCGGCAGCTTCGACGCCTCGTTCTCTCAAACGATCCCCGCCGTTGCCGCTCCGGGCCGCTACGATGTCCGCGGCGAGGTCTGCGTGGGAGGCGACTGTATCTCTCGTGGCACGAGCTTCGATGTCGCGCGGTAGCTCGAAAGCTCAACCCGTTTTCACGTCGCGACGGTTTTTCGCGCGCCACGGCCACGAGAGCACGACCGGTACACCGAGGAGCAACAGCCACGCCACCGCCGTCGTCATGCCACCGGAGTTCGACCCGACGGCTCCGATGACGGAGCCGCCCACGATACTCAAGCCAAGGCGCGACAACAGGCGGTTGGGCGCGGGGCGGCGTAGCACTTTCGCCACGACGAGCGTGAGCATCGACGTCGGGAATCCCACCCCGACGCAGATGACGACCATGAGTGCCAAGGCCGCGCCGGCCATGTCGCCTCTCGGCCCGGCTTGCCTGGCCGCGTCCGACATGCTCGTCATGCCGATCGCCGCGCCACACGCCATCCCGCCGCTCACCACAAACGGGATAAGCCAAGTAAGACATGCGCGTATACATGGATTCATGGCATGCGTTCCCGGCGGAAAGAGCTGTTATGGCGAGGGATCATGCTTTTCTCTATCCGCGTTGTTTCGATCATCGTGCTTTTGATGGAGAATCGCAATAGCGCCTCATTTCCTTGCGCGGATCGTTGCACTTCAAATTGAAAAGCATGCTGTAACGAAAGCCTCGTTCGTCCACGCAACAGCAGTTGCAGCTAAAAGACGACAGTGGTGGGGGATTGGCGCCGGTTGTGCTACTGCCGGTATTCGAAGGCGCTTTCTGGCAGCCCGCGTCACCCTGTCCGAAGACACCGTTGTCTACCCAGACCTCTCCGGGTGGACAGACATTCGTCTTTTGACCACCGCTTTTGGGAATCACCTTACCCGCACCGAGGCCGCCGTATTTTTCGGTGCTTGAAGTGCCTTTCGCCGCCTTGGCGGCGGTGACGGTGTTCAGGATGTCGGTCAAGCCCTTGACCACGTCCTCCATGGCCTTCTGCTGCTGGCGTGCCCTCTCTTGCTGTGC
>JAFGSN010000135.1 GCA_016934575.1 Vicinamibacteria bacterium | reverse complement strand
GCGTCTGAGAATGAGCGTGACGCTCGAAACGCGGCAGGGAGGGGAGCGGGAGATCTGGTTCGCGAATCTCGACGGCGGCGAGTCGGATCGAGAGACCCGTGTTCGTCTGCGCGGCAAGCCCGGCGATATCGTGCGTCTCGGTTTGTATGTCGGCGATACGGCGAGTGGTCGATTCGCATGGGCGCTCTGGATGCAACCACGCATCGTCGGTCGAGGGCGGGCGTTCTCGCTCGAGCCCCGGCCTTACTCGGCGCAAGAGGACGGACGCGCCGCGCGACTGAGGCAAGACCTGCGCGAAGCCTGCGTCATGCTTGTCTTTCTGGACGCCGTGCAGACGAAACACATGGGATGCCACGGCTACAAACGCAACACGACTCCGGAGATCGATCGCATCGCCGCTGACGGCATTCTCTTCGAGCGCGCCTATACGCCGGCCGTATACACGCTGGGCGCGATTTCCTCGGTCTGGACGTCACAGTACCCGGATCAACATCACGGCGGCGTCACGTTTCTCGACGGCCTTCCAGAGAACTGGAAAACTCTGGCGGAACTCCTCACGGAGCGAGGCGTTCGTAACGTCGGCGTCGTGGCCAACGCCATGGCGGGCGCGGCCAAGCGTCTCGAACGGGGCTTCGAGGAGTTTCAGGAGATTTACGGCGACCCGGAACTGGGCAGCCGCGCCGAGGTCTTCCGCGCCTCGCTCCATCCCTGGCTCCGGCGGCATCACGACGAGCGATTCTTCGCCTACGCGCATTTCCGCGAGCCGCACTTTCCTTACGATCCGCCTCCGCCGTTCAACAGTCTTTTCGGACCGGATGCGCCGCTCACGCACGCTCAGCGTTCACAGCGCTCCTGGTACACGAGCGTCAATCAGGGGCATGTGCGCCCGCAAGCGGCGGAGCTTGAACATCTCCTGCGGCTGTACGACGGGAATCTGGCGTATGCCGATCGTGAAGTGGGGGAGTTGCGCAAAGCGCTCGAATCCGCCGGCCTTTGGGACCGGTGCGTTCTCATCGTAACCGCGGATCACGGCGAACAGTTCTACGAGCACGGATACATCGGTCACAGCGCTCAGGTTTATCAAGAAAGCACGCACATTCCGCTCATCGTGCGCCTGCCGAAGGGCGTGGGCCCGCGCGGCGTACGGATCCGAGAGCTCGTCGATCTCCTCGACCTCGCTCCGACAATCACTGACGTTTTCGGGCTGAACGGTGACGACGGCATGCCCTTCGATCCCCAGGGGCGCAGTCTGTTGCCGGTCATCGCCGGCGCTCCGGGCAAGCCGGCGACGCTCGCGCGCACAGTATGGAATCGTCCCGTTTATGGCTTGACTGACGGACGCTTCAAGCTCATCCACGACACAAGGAGCGGAGAAGAAGAGCTTTACGACATCGAGGGCGACCGCGATGAGAGAAATGACTTATCCGATCACGAGCCGATCGTGGCGATGTACTTTCGCCAGGAGCTGTATTCTTGGCTTGCGAAGCTCAACGCCGGCCCTCGCGAGCGCGGCGGACCGGAGGTCATGACGTGCGCGCAGTGCGAAAACCTCAAGGCCCTGGGATACCTGCGTGAAGACACGCCCTGCCCCTGTCCCGAGTAGCGCATTGATCGACTCGCATTGCCACATCGACAGCCGAGAGTTCGACGCCGACCGGGACGCGGTGATCGAGCGCGCCCGGGCCGCGGGAGTCGAGACGATGCTCGTCGTCGGCGTCATGGATGGACGCGGGGGGCATGAAAGCGCCTTGAATGTCTCCCGTCGACATGGCCTGCCGGTCGCCGTGGGCATTCACCCACACGAGGCGCGTTTCGCCGATGAAGCGGCCTACGAGGAGCTGGCGCGACTCGCGCACGAGAAAAGGATCGTCGCCGTCGGTGAGATCGGCCTGGATTATCACTATGATCATTCGCCGCGTGATGCGCAACGCGAGGCGTTTCGCCGGCAGCTTCGATTGGCGCAAAGCGTCGGACTGCCCGTCATCATCCATACGCGCGAGGCGGACGGCGAAACGATCACGATTCTCACGGAAGAAAACGTCGGCGCCAGCGGCGGCGTTCTCCACTGCTTTTCCGGCGGCGAATCCCTCGCGCGCCGGGCGCTGGACCTCGGCCTGTATATCTCTTTCTCGGGCATTGTCGCGTTTCCCAAGGCATGCGAGATCCGAGAGGTCGCGCGATGGGTACCGGAAGATCGCTTGCTTATTGAGACCGACGCGCCGTACCTCGCGCCTCCGCCGTATCGGGGAAAGCGCAACGAGCCGGCGTTCGTCGTAGAGGTGGCGCGAACGTTGGCGGAGGCCAGGAAAGAGACGTTTTTTAATATAGCCCAGGCGACGACTGTGGCATTTCAAAGACTTTTTGCATGAGATACACCTAAAGCCTAGATAGTAAGAGTCTTAGCACGAAATATCCGCCTGTTGACAGTAGACGAGGCTTACTGTATATTCTGTACTGACTGAAACTGGATGAATGCATGGTGGCTTTATCCCCAAGACTCCGAAAATTCATCCTCCACTGGGGGGAGATGGGCGCGCGCTGGGGCATCAATCGGACTTTGGCTCAGATCCACGCCTTGCTCTATATCGCGGCCCAGCCGATTGACGCGGAAGAGATCGCGGACACATTGTCCATTGCTCGTTCGAACGTCAGCACGGGCGTGCGCGAGTTGCGGAACTGGGGCCTGATCCGTGTCGTGCGCGGAATGGGCGATCGACGCGAGCGTTACGAGGCGCTGACGGACGTGTGGGAGATGTTCGAGAAGATCCTCGTCGAACGCAAGCGCCGCGAGCTGGATCCCGCGATCGAGGTTCTTCGCGAATGCGTTCGAGATAGCGAGTGCGACGCGGACGGCGGCAACGTCTCGGAGGCGCGTCTCGCGGAGTTGCTCGCTTTTCTCGAAACGATGTCGGCCTGGTTCGAAAAGGTGCGGAGCGTGCCGATCAGCACCGTCAAAAAGGCGATTCATATGAGCGGCAACGTGTTCAGAATCATCGAAAAGATTTCCTGAGAGAGGCGACAACCCATGGCCGAGTTTTCCTTCGATGTCGTGAGCAAGATAGACTTGCAGGAAGTCCGAAACGCGATCAATCAAGCGATGAAGGAGATCTCCACGCGTTTCGATCTTAAGGGAAGTCGATCAAACATCGATCTGGGAGAGGACGAGATCTCTCTAGTCTCGTCCGACGAGTACAAGCTTAAAGCGGTGCGCGACGTGCTCGAAGGGCGTCTCGTCAAGCGCGGCGTGCCGCTCAAGGCGCTGAGCTTCGGAACGATCGAGGAAGCCCTCGGCGGAACGGCCCGACAGAAGATCGGTCTGCAAAAGGGCATACCCATAGAAAAAGCCCGCGAGATCGTGAAGCGCGTCAAACAGATGAAGCTCAAGGTGCAGGCCGCGATCCAGGGCGATCAGGTGCGCATCTCCGGCAAGAACCGTGACGATCTGCAGTCCGTGATCCGAACGCTCAAGGAAACGGACCTCGGCATCGACATGCAGTTCGTGAATTACAGGTAGACGACGTGAGTCACGCAAGCTCGGCCGCCGTCGTCAAGGAGGAGCGCTCGGACCTGCGAGAGATCCTGCGTCTCGTCGCGGACGATCTGGCGCATGTTGAAGGCCTGCTCCACGAGCACGTTAGTACCGGCGTGCGGCTGCTCGATATGATGGCGAGTTACGTTCAGGACGGAGGCGGCAAACGCATCCGTCCCGCATTGTTGCTGCTCGCCGCCGGCCTCTGCGGCGCACGCGGAGAGCGTCCGCGCTGGTTGGCCGCGGCGGTCGAGTACATCCATATGGCGACGCTTCTTCACGACGACGTCATCGACAGCGCGGCCATGAGACGAGGGCGGCGCTCCGCCAATAACCGCTGGGGCAACGCGGCGACCGTTCTCCTGGGCGATTTCCTCTACGCGCGATCGATGGCGCTGGCGCTCACGCAACAGAACCTGCCGATCCTGCGCCTTCTTTCCGAAGCGACTCTGGGCATGGTGGAGGGCGAGATCCTCGAGATCGAACGGCGCGGCGACGGCTTGTTGAGCGAGACGGACTATCTCAGGATCATCGAGCGCAAGACGGCGCGGTTTTTTTCCGCATGCGCGGAAATCGGCGCGATTCTGGGCGGCGTGCCTCCGGCTCAGCGTCGCGCTCTGGCCGCGTATGGTCTCGAACTGGGAATCTGTTTCCAGATTGTCGACGACATGCTGGATTTCGTGGGAGACGAGCGCATCCTCGGCAAACCCGTGGCCAACGATCTGCGCGAGGGCAATCTCACTCTTCCCGCCATCCATCTTCTCGCGAGTGGAGACGAGGAGGCGTCCAGGAAAGTCCTGCAGGTTCTGAAGGACCGCGGTTATGCACGCGTGCCGCGCGAGGAAATCCTGCGTCTGGCTCATAAACACGGCTCCATCGACGCGGCGCGGCGACAGGCCGAAGCGCGGGCGTCGGTCGCCCGGCGGCGGCTCGATGTTTTCTCGCGCTCGCCCCATAGACAAGCGCTTCAGAGCATTCCCGATTTCGTTCTGGAACGCGTGCCGTAGTCCGGGCGTCATCGCGGAGGAGAAGGTGACACGTGAAGAGGCCGTCAAGCGAATTGAGACCTTGCGTGGAGAAGTCCGCCGTCACGAGCGTCTCTACTACGTCTTGAATGCGCCCGAGATCTCCGACCAGGAATACGACGCTCTCGAGCGCGAGCTGCGGACGATCGAGAAGCAGTTTCCCGATCTCGTGACCCCCGACAGCCCGACGCAACGCGTGGGCGAGAGAGTCGCCGGAGATCTGCCGACGTTCGCGCATCAAGTGCCCATGCTCAGCCTCGACAACACGTACAGCGCCGACGAGCTGCGTGAGTTCGAGGAGCGCATATTCCGAAGCATCGGCCGCCGGCGGATCGCGTACGTCGCCGAGCAGAAGATCGACGGGCTCTCGATCGCGCTGCATTACGAAGGCGGCCGACTCACGCGCGCCGTCACGCGTGGAGACGGCACGCGCGGCGACGATGTCACGTCCAACGCGCGCGCCATCCGTTCGATACCCCTGGCGCTCCAGGGCCAGGACGTTCCGGAAGCGCTGGAGGCGCGCGGCGAGGTTTATCTTCCGCGTTCGCGTTTTCACGCGATCAATCAAGAGCGCGAAGGGCGCGGCGAGGAGCCCTTCGCCAATCCGCGCAACGCCGCCGCGGGCTCGATGAAAAGCCTCGATCCGCGCATCGTGGCCGAGCGCGGGCTCGACGTTTGGCTTTATGCCGTGGCGCAGGTTCAAGGCTGCGCGCTCTCAAGTCACTGGGAGACGCTGGGACGTATGCGGGACTGGGGGCTCAGGACCAATCCGGCGGCTCGCCGTTGCGCCGGCCTCGACGAAGTGCTGGCGTACTGCGAGGAGTGGCGGGAGAAACGCGACACGCTCGAGTACGACATCGACGGCATCGTCGTCAAAGTCGATGATTTCTCGCTCCAGAAAGAGCTGGGCGCCACCTCGAAGTTTCCGCGCTGGGCGATTGCCTACAAGTATCCGGCGCGACGGGCCGCCACCGTCGTGCGTGACGTCATCGTGCAGGTCGGACGGACCGGCAAGCTCACTCCGGTGGCGGTGCTCGATCCCGTGTCTCTGGCTGGCTCGACCGTCAGCCGCGCCACGTTGCACAACGAGGAGGAGATCGCGCGCAAGGACGTGCGTGTCGGCGACACGGTCCTCATCGAGAAGGGTGGGGACGTCATTCCCAAGGTCTTCGAGGTCGTCCTGTCGAAACGTCCGAGCGACACGATCGCGTGGATGCCGCCGGCGATCTGCCCGGCGTGCGGCGCGAAAGCCGTCAGGGCGGAGGGCGAGGTCGACCGCCGCTGCCTGAACCGATCCTGTCCGGCCCAGATCGAAGAGGCCGTCAAGCACTTTGCGCGACGCGAAGCGATGGACATCGAGGGGCTGGGCGAAGCGCTCGTTCACCAGCTCGTCGAGCGCGGACTTGTTCGTGATTTCTCCGACCTGTACCGGCTGAGACTTGAAGATCTCACGGGCCTTGAACGAATGGCGGAGAAGTCCGGCTGCAATCTCCTCGATCAGATCGGGAAGAGCAAGCGGCGCGAGCCGCGGCGATTGCTCTTCGCCCTCGGCCTGCGCTTCGTCGGAGAACGCGCGGCGATGATCCTGACGCGACGCTTCCACGGCCTCGATGCCATCGCTCGCGCCTCCATCGAGGAGATGGAGGGGATCCACGAGATCGGCCCGGCGATCGCCGGCTCCGTTCACGATTGGTTTCAGCAGGAGTCCAACCGCGCGCTCGTCGCGCGTTTACGGGCGGCCGGCGTGCGCACGGAAGAAGAGCCCGCGAAAGAAGCGACAAACACGCCGACGCCGACTTTCGATGGAATGCAGTTCGTTCTCACCGGAGCGCTCCACGGCATGACGCGCGAAGAGGTCAGGACGGCCATCGAGGCGCGCGGCGGCCGCGTCACCTCGTCCGTGTCGAAGAAGACCGCGATCGTCGTCGTCGGCGCGAACCCGGGGTCGAAGCATGAGAAGGCGCTCGATCTCGGCGTGCGCTGCATCGACGAAAACGAGTTGCGCAAGATGCTCGAACTGGCGTTATGAACCCTCGTCACTCTACGCTCGCTCTTTGGCGAGTGGCGTCTCGATGCGTGGTGTGGCCCACAGACGCATCACGCGCGTGCGGCACGAAGTAGGAGAGTCGCTTGTCCGGGTCGAGGTCAATCCGGCTCCTGATCGAGTTCCATCAGACGATCCAGGATGAGGCCGTGAAACGTCGAGTCGGCCGATCGAAAGAGCCAACCCAGATGCTCGCCGCATCTCGAACAGACTTCAACCTGCCATGCATGACCCGGAAACCAACTCCAGTATATGCTCGCGGGCATGACGACCTCGCAGTGACTCACCCAGGCAAAGCATCCGATTCGAAAGCGGACGCCGTGCGGATTGTCGAAGGTGTGTTCGTGTGAGCCGTTGATCATGGTGCGAGCCGTGGCGTTCGTGAGCATCTGCCGACAACTGCTGCAAACGATAACCGGTCCGCAACGCCCATGCCGTTCCGCGCCGGACTGTCGATCTTTTACGACGTGAACGGATCCCTCGGTAATACCGCGGCAAAGAACGATCGCACGGCGATCGACAATACTTTGCGCGACGATCCGCTGGCGCACCTTCGCCTCTCCTCGTTTCTTTGATTCTAACGCAAGAAAAACGGTTTTCGCGGTTAATAACCGCGGATCGACTCATGAAAGGGAAAAATGCGGGTTTTTTGACGGTGGGAGAGTGTGGGTACGATTGGATCCTGGAACGACAAGCCCAGGCCTTTTCGCGAACAACAATTCGGGACGCCGGATGGTAACGGCGTCCCGATCACAAGCAGAGTCGGTGATGGTTCTTCTTCTTTAAAACTCCGCAGGACGGCACGTAAATGCATAGCCGCTGGCGACGCCATTGAAGCTCGTAATAATCTGGTACGTTTCAGAGAAGTCATTGCTGTTCTTTATCGCGATGTGGGTGTCCGGCTCGTAGAAATGAGGGCTTGCCTCATATCCGTCCATGCTGTTGATGACGTCGATAACCTCGTTGAAGTAACGACCTGGTTTGAGCACGATGATCCAACCATGCATTATGTTGTAGTCGAACCATTGAGGGTCATGCTGTTTGATTCTTTCTTGCGCGTCGATCAACACGCCCTTGAACAACCAGGGAATCTCCTCTTCACAGACAAGCTGGCTGTGGTGAGGAGCCACATATGGAGTCGGAGAGGGCGTCGGACGCGGAGTTGGAGTTGGAGTCGGCGTCGGCGTAGCGGCCGCGATGGCCACCTGGTTCGGGATACTGCTCCATTTGGACGGATTCGTGGAATCCGAGCATCTCATCAAAAAAGTCGCTCCGAGAGCGATCAGTACGGCTGACTTCATCTTTGACATCGGGAAGGATCTCCTTACGTTTTTTCTTGTTCCAGTGCGCACTCCGATATGGGCGCATTCTTAATAAACGGCGTTGAACAAAGGTTGTCTACCATGAGGCGCCGCCGAGACGCTGCACACTGGCCATGCCAAGCCGAGCAAGCACCCATCGGCCGCCGGAATAAAAGTATACCCAAATACGGGCAAGAAGAGAAGATGAATTTCGAACGGTACATAGTACTTTACATAAGATATCTTATCGGACGTTAAGGAATGGCCTGTTTTTCCCTCGTTATTCGAGCGCAATATCCCTCTAAATGTGTTGTTTATCAATCACTTGCAATCTTTTTATCGAGCAACGAACGCCTTTAGTCTTTCAAGTGCGATTTTGAGTCTTTCCTCTGGCGCGGTCAGGGCCATCCGTATATACCCCTCGCCGGCTGTGCCAAAACCATTTCCCGGAGTCGTGACGATCCCCGCCTTTTCGAGAAGTTCAGAGCTGTAGGATGCGCTCGTCGCTCCATGTGGCACACGCGCCCAGACGTAAAAAGAAGCCTTGGGATATTCGACGTCGAAGCCCATCCGGCGTAAACCGGACACGAAGAGATCGCGCCGTTTCTGGTAGACACGGCGAACGCTTTCTGACAGCTCCGGCGGCGCCTCGAGCGCGGCGATGGCCATCGCCTGAATCGAGGAGACCACTCCCGAGTCGAGATTGCCCTTGACCGTTATCAGGCCGGAGATCAACTCCGCGCGGCCTACGGCGAACCCGATACGCCATCCGGTCATGTTGAAAGTCTTGGAAAGCGAATGAAACTCGATGGCGACATCCATCGCGCCGGGTGCTTCAAGGACGCTGTGCGGAGGCGCGCCATTGTAATATATCTCAGAATAGGCCATATCATGCGCCAGGATGATGCCGTGTCGCTTGCAGAAGCGAACCGCATCTTTGAAAAACGATTCCGGCGCCGTCGCCGCCGTAGGATTATTTGGATAATTGAGCCAGAGTATGCGTGCGCGTTTGAGGTGCGCGTCCTTGATCGCGCCGAAATCGGGCAAATATCCGTTCGAGGACAAAAGCGGCAACCTCACGGGCACGCCGCCCGCGAAGAGCGTTCCCGCGTTATAAACCGGATAGCCTGGATCAGGACAGAGAACGCGATCGCCCGGATCGACGAATGCAAGCGGCAGGTGTCCGATTCCCTCCTTGGAGCCGATCAACGCCAGGATCTCGCTCGCGGGATCGAGCCGAACGCCAAAGCGGCCCTCGAACCAACGAGCCGCCGCCTGACGGAATTCCGGCAAGCCGGAACCGAGTGGATACTGATGATAGGCGGGATTACGGCTGGCATTGGCGAGCGCCCGCAATAACACAGCCGGCGTGGGTCGGTCAGGATCGCCGATTCCCAAATCGACGAGATCAACGCCGGCGGCCAGCGCGGCCTTTCTCTTCTTGTCGATCTCGATAAAAATGTAAGGCGGCAGTTTCGTGAGTCTTTCCGCGCGATCGTATTTCAACGTGCACCCCTTGCTCCGCCACTCAGAATTGCGCGTAACCGAAGGCCGGAGGATTCAACTCGCCTTCGAATAGAACGACGGCCTCGCCTTCCAGCGTCACGGACGAGGCGCCGTATTCAGTCGGTCTAAAGCCCACGATCAGCGTCGCGCCGCTTCGAACGCGCACCTCGACCGGCGGACGTACGCGTCCCGTGTATGCCATGAGAATCGCGCTGGCCACTGCGCCCGTCCCGCAGGCCAGCGTCTCCTCTTCGACGCCGCGTTCGTAAGTGCGGACGGCGATGGCGCCCGAGTCGATCACGCCGACGAAATTGACGTTGGCGCCGGCGGGCGCAAAGGCGTCATGACGGCGGACAATCGGTCCCTGCTCTTGGACCGGCGCCAATTCGATATTCTCGTCCCAGGGCACGACGACGTGCGGCACTCCAGTGTTGATGTAATGCACGCGCAGCTTCCGGCCCGGGATTTCGATAGCGACGTCCAGACGCAGCGAGTGCGGTTCGGTCATATCGAGACGAACCCGGCCCCCTTGCACGAGAGCCGCATGGAAGTCTCCCGCCAGATTTTCGAACTCCATTTGTTCGCTGGCCGCGCCGATGCGCGCGGCGTAACTCGCGATGCACCGGCCGCCGTTGCCGCACATTTCGGCTTCGCTGCCGTCGGTGTTGAAATAGCGCATGCGAAAGTCCTTGCGCGCGGATCTTTCGAGCAGCAACAGACCGTCGGCGCCGACGGCAGCCCGCCGGGCGCAGACCCGCGCGGCGAAAGACGCCGCCGGCTCTGGAACGACGCCCGCGCGGTTATCGATCACGACGAAGTCGTTCCCGGCGCCGCTCATCTTCACAAACGGTATCGTTCTCATCGCGTCATGATCTCCGGCGACCGCGCAGAATCGCCTCCGGAACAGTCTCTCCCCGCACGAGATCGGCATGCGTCTCTCTCCTTCGCACGGTCCAGAAACGGCCGCCATCCACGAGCACCTCGGCGGCGCGCGGACGTCCGTTGTAATTGCTTGACATGACGAAACCGAAAGCGCCCGCAGAGCGCACGGCGACTAACTGATCGGGTTTCGGTATGGGCATGAGGCGGTCCTTGGCGAGAAAATCGGCGCTCTCACAAATGGGCCCTACGATATCAACACGGCGCCTGGGTCCTCTCGATGCGCGCAATGCCAGCGGAACGACCTCGTGATAGGCGTCATAGAGGCTCGGCCGTATAAGGTCATTCATTCCACTGTCGACGATGACGAAAGTTCTGCTCGGCGTTTCTTTCAGATAGATCACGCGTGTCACGAGAATTCCGGCGTTTCCGACCACGAATCGGCCGGGTTCGATCAATAACCGGAGATTCTGGCCGCGCAGAAGCGGCAGGATCGCGGCCGCGAACTCCTTGGCCGTACTGGGACGCTCCCTGTGGTAGACGATACCCAGTCCCCCGCCGAGATTGAGCGTTCGTATCTCGTGTCCGCGCGCCCTGAGCCGGCGGATGGCGGCGAGCGCTCGCGCGAGCGCTTTCGTGTACGGCGCCACCTCGGTGATCTGGGATCCGATGTGCATGTGGACGCCCATGATCTCGATTTGTCGCAGGCTCCGTCTCGCGCGCGCGAACAGATCTTCGGCCTCCTCGATCGGCAATCCGAACTTGTTATCCTTTCGTCCCGTCGTAACGTGCGCATGGGTGTGGGCGTCCACGTCCGGATTAAGCCGGAACGCCGCTCGCACGCGGCGCCCCAGTTTTGACGCCGTGCGATCGAGCAGTTTCGCCTCGGACCACGACTCGATGTTGAACATGCCGATCCCGGCGCGAATCGCCTGCTCCATTTCGTCGGCGGTCTTGCCCACGCCCGCGAACACCACGTCCCGCGCCTTGCCTCCAGCGCGCCGCACCCGATACAGCTCTCCCGCAGAGACGATATCGAAACCACAGCCGGCGCGCGCCAGCGCCGCCAGGAGCGCCAGATTTCCATTCGCCTTCACGGAATAGCAGATCTGAACCTCGTGCCCATCGAAGGCTTCGAGCAGGCGTTGATAGTGCATGAGAGCCGTCCCAAGACTGTACACGAAGGTCGGCGTTCCGGTCGTCGCGGCGATGCGCCGCACCGGCACGTTCTCGCAGTACAGCTCATTCTTCCGGTAATGAAACAGATCCATCGGATTGCCGCCCTCCCGTCAGCTCTCGTAGGGTCTCCTCGGTCTTTTCCATTCTCGTCGTCAGCGCGCCCCAACGCTCACGATGCTCGACCACGATCTCGGGACGGGCGCGCGCGACGAATTGCGGATTGTCGAGTCTCTTGCGCAATGTCTCGATCGCGCTCGCCGTCATGAGTCGCTCCTTGCTCAGTCGCGTCATTTCTGCGGCGATGTCGAACAACCCGGCCATCGGTATACGCAGCTCGAGATCGCCAGCGAGATGCCGAATTGTATGCGGCCTCTCCGTGTTCGCGCTGACGACATCGAGACGGCCGACTCGCGCCAGACACAGAACCGGCGAGCGATGCCTTTCGACGAATTCACGATCATCCCGATTTCGCGCGATCACGGTGACGCCAATCTTCTTTCGGGGCTCGACCTCGTATAAGGATCGGATGGCGCGCACGCCGGCGATCAACTGCTTCAACCGCCCCATCTCCGTCTCGGCCGGATCGTCGACGCGCGAGGCGTCGGCCAGCGGGAAGGGGGCCGTCATGATCGACGCGCCGTCGTGCGGCAGTTTCTGCCACAGCTCCTCGGTGACGAATGGAATCACAGGATGCAAGAGCCGTAACGTCGCATCCAGCACGTCGATGAGCACACGACGCGTCTTGGCGGCCGTTGCGCCTTCGGCAAGCAAGCTCTTCGACATCTCAATATACCAGTCACAAAGCTCCCTCCAGACGAAATGGTAAAGCTCGTGGGCCACGAGATCGAAGCGGTACCCTTGGAGCGACTGCTGAACGCGCGCGATTACTTTCTGCAGGAGGCTCAGGATCCAACGGCTTGGCAACGATAATTCCCCGGCAAGCTCCTCGGGACGCGCGATTTCGCCATCCAGATTGAGTAGTACGAAACGCGAGGCGTTCCACAGCTTGTTGACGAACGCTCTGTGGCCGAGCAATCGCGCTTCGCCGGGAGACGGATCAGCGCCGGGGGCGGCGAGCGCCGTGAGCGTGAAGCGCAGCGTATCGGCGCCGTGCTTTTCGATGAGGTCCAGGGGATCGATCGCGTCTCCCCTGGCATTCGACTCTTTCTCGCGCCTCTCGTCGCGCGCGAGCCCGTTGACGAAGACCTTGCGGCAAGGCACGTCTCCGACGCAGCGCAGCCCCATCATGATCATGCGCGACACCCAGGAAATGGCGTCGGGGGTGGCCATCAACACGTCGTTGGGATAATAACGCGCGAAATCCGCTGTTTTGTCGGGCCATCCCATCGACGAGTAAGGAGACAGCGCCGACGAGAACCACGTGTCGAGAACGTCCGGGTCCTGCAAAATGTCATTGACGGCGCCGCAATCCGGGCATCGCGCCGGATCCTCGCGAGCGACGATGAGGGTTTTGCACGCCATGCACGTCCAAGCCGGTATGCGCTGTCCCCAGTAGAGTTGACGACTGACGCACCAGTCGCGCGCGTTGCGCATCCATTCGATGCTGGTCTTGCGCCATGACTCGGGGATGAACGTAACGCGCTCTTCCTCCATGGCGACAATGGCCGGTTCCGCCAAAGCCCTGGTCTTGACGAACCACTGCAGTGACAGGCGAGGCTCGACGATCGCGCGGCAACGCCGACAACGACTGATGGAAATCTGACGAGGAATGGCGCTGACGAGCAGCCCCTCTTGTTCGAGCCGCGCAACGACGCCGCGCCGCGCTTCCAGGCGATCCATGCCGCGATACGGACCGGCGTTTTCGTTGAGAATCCCGCGTTCATCCATGACGTTAACGCAAGGAAGCCCGAGATGCCGCGCGATCAAGAAGTCTTTCGGATCATGCGCCGGGGTGACTCGGACCGCTCCCGTCCCAAAATCCTTGTCGACGGCGGAATCAGCGACCACCGGAATCCGTCGCTCCAGAACGGGCAGGGTCACATCTCGGCCCACGAGTCCCCGATGGCGGGCGTCCGCCGGATGAACCGCCACGGCCGTGTCGCCGAGGATAGTCTCGGGATGCGTCGTCGCCACGACGATGCTTTCCCGCTTATCGCCGTCGGCGACGAGATATCGAACGAACCAGAGCCGCCCGCTCTCGGTCTCGCTGGAGTCGACATCGAGATCCGAAAGCGCCGTGCCGCACTGCGAACACCAGTTGACGACACCGTTGTCGCGATAAACGAGCCCGGCCGCGTGCAACGAGACGAAGGCCTCGCGTACGGATCGCGATATCGTCGCGTCGTGATCGAAACGCGTCCAATCGAGCGAATAACCCATGGCGCGAAGCCGAGAGAGGATCGCCCCGCCGCTTTCGTTCGCCCACTTCGACACGCGTGATTGGAAAGCCTTGCGGCCGATGTCCTCTTTGCGCAGCCCTTCCCGGGCAAGCTGTCTCTCGACCGCGGTCTGCGCGGAGATCACGGCATGATCGAGACCGGGCAGGCAGTGAACATCGAATCCGCACATTCGCTTCCACCGAACGACGACGTCCTGGAGCGTCAGCGCGAAAGCATGGCCGACATGAAACGATTCGCCGGCGTTGGTGGGAGGGGGAACGACGATGCTGAAGGGCGGCCGCTGGCTTGCTGCATCGGCATGGAAAAATCCGCTCTCTTCCCAAAAACGATACCAATGCCTGGAGATTTCCTGCGGCGAGTGTGATTTGTCGATCGTCTCCCTTTCCATGTCGACGAAACGGAGCTTCCATTGAGGCGTGCGGTCCGCCGAACGGCGATTTCACCAACCGTGAGCCGCGTCGTTGAATGACGCGGCGATCGAACAGGCGCTCAAGTCTCTTTCAGCTCCGACTTCAATCGCTCGATTTCCTTCTTGATCAGGGTTTCGGCCAGTTCCGGCACCACTTCCCATGCGATCTCCCGCACGATCTTCTCCGACACCTGGCTGATAACACGCTGCGCGATCTGCGAGACCATCTCTCGTGGAACAGCCATCTGCGACGCCGTCGACGGCGGCGCGACGCGTTCCTCCGCCGAGACGACGTCGGCGAATGATTCGACGGGAGCGGCCTTGATTTCCTCCGGACTCTCGGAATGAGCCGGAGAAGGAAGCGGCGTGACTCGAGTCGGGGGCGACATCACGGCCGGATGCGAGGCCTCTTCAGGCGGCGCCTCCGCGGCGGACGCCAGTTCCTCGTCGAAGACCTCCTCGAAAAGCGCCGATGCGCTTTCCGCGCGCGACTCTGTTCCAGCCGACGCCTGGGCACGCGCCTCCCAGGTCATCTCCTCCGTAGGTTCCGTCCAGGCCGGCATGGCCGGCTTGGGGCTGGGTTCGGGAGTCAACTCGAGCTCTCCGGAGATCGGGAGCGGGGTCGGCGGCGCTTGCGTTCTTGTCGCAGATTCCTCAGGCGCTCGCGATGCCTCCGCGGGCAACAGAGAGTCGGCTCCCTCGTATTCGGTCACCATCTCCAACTCGGGCGCGCTGCTTGGGGGCTCCCGCGAAGGCTCAACGACGGAATAGAACTCCTCTTCAAGTGTCGCTGCGGGTTCGGCTTCCTCCTCGGCGACGAGAGCCGCCTCGGCGGCCGGGAAGGGCTCTTCGGGTATGAAGTTATATTCCTCCGAATAAGTCGCCGCTTCAGCGACTGGAGCCGGGGTGAGCGGAACAGGAGACGGCGTTGCAGTGAATGCCGGTGTAGCCGTCGGTTGCGGAATCGCGGCGTCCACTGGAGGCGCGGCGCTACCCATCAACTCCTTCACGCGCGCGATCAGCGTCTGGGGTTCGAAAGGCTTTGCGAGAAAGCCGTCGGATTTCACCCTGGCCGCCCGTTCCTGATCGAACGGCTCAAAAGCGCCGGCCAGGAGAAGCACCGGCGTGTGTGAAAGAGATGGGTTGTTTTTAACGAAGTCGCAGACCTCGTAACCGTCCTTCTCCGGCATGATGATGTCGCACAAGATCACATCGGGACGGACTTCCTGGATTCTTTCGATCGCAAGACGGCCGTTTCCGACCGTGACCACCTCGAAGTCTTCGTCCGAGAAAGTCAGTTCGATCACCTTCTGTATCGTGATGCTGTCGTCGGCCAGCAGAATCTTCTTGCCCATCCAGCCCTCCAAAAGGGATACGGGCTCCTTCCAACCATTGATTCTACACTAAGATAGACTGATGATGGTTTCCTGTCAACGTGATGACGGTGATGACGCGCCCTCCTTGTCGTGAATCCATCCCGGAGTTATATTTAAAGACACGGGGCGTGGCGCAGTCTGGTGGCGCGCCTGGTTTGGGACCAGGAGGTCGGAGGTTCGAATCCTCCCGCCCCGACCAGCCATTTGTACGCACCGAGAGACTGGACGCACACGAAAATGCTTGCGCATCAATCGCAGACTTCAATCTGACGCGACGCCCATGAAAAGAACGGCTTTCATCGCTTGCGCCATCTATTTGAGCGCGGCGTCCGTCTCGCCGGCTTCCGCCCCTTCCG